>JAFXDF010000109.1 GCA_017521295.1 Clostridia bacterium
ACAAGTATATCCAGGGCCGCGAGGTGGAGATCGACGCCATCTGCGACGGCATCAACGTGTTCGTTCCCGGCATCATGGAGCTGGTGGAGCGCACCGGCGTCCACTCCGGCGACTCCATCTCGGTGTACCCCTCCTTCTCTATCTCCAACAAGGTGAAGGGCACCATCCTGCAGTACGCCAAGAAGCTGGGCCTGGGTATCGGCATCGTGGGTCTGTTCAACATCCAGTTCATCGTGGACAAGGATGACAACGTCTTTATCATCGAGGTCAACCCCCGTTCCTCCCGTACCGTGCCCTTCCTCTCCAAGGCCACCGGCTACTCTCTGGCTGACATCGCCACCGAGGTCATCCTGGGCAAGAGCCTGAAGGAGCTGGGCCTGTTCGATATCTATCCCGACGAGAAGAAGCGCTTCTATGTCAAGGCCCCCGTCTTCTCCTTCAACAAGATCCGCGGCCTGGACGCTTACCTGTCCCCCGAAATGAAGTCCACCGGCGAAGCCATCGGCTATGACCGCACCATGACCCGTGCCGTGTACAAGGCCCTGCAGGCCTCCGGTATGCACCTGCAGAACTACGGCACCGTCCTGGCCACCATCGCCGATCAGGACAAGGAGGAGGCGCTGCCTCTGATCCGCCGGTTCTATGAGCTGGGCTTCAACATCGAGGCCACCGCCGGCACCGCCACCTTCCTCAAGAAGCACGGTATCCGCACCCACACCCTGGCCAAGGTCAGCGCCGGCAGCGACGAGATCCCCAACGCCCTCCGCCAGGGCCACATCGCCTATTTCATCAACACCAAGGATCCCGGCGCTGACGGTGAAAGCGACGGCGCCAAGCTCCGCCAGATCGCTACCGAGTACAACGTGACCATGTTCACCGCGCTGGACACCGTCAAGGTGCTGCTGGATGTTCTGGAGGAGACCACTCTGACCATCTCCACCATCGACGCAGGTGATCCCGTATGATCCAGAGCCTGTTCACCATCACCGAAAACGTCTGTCTGGCCAAAAATATCTGGCGGATGCGGCTGCAGGGCGACACCTCGGCCATCACCGCCCCCGGACAGTTCGTCAACATCAAGCTGGAGGGCTTTTTCCTCCGCCGCCCCATCTCGGTCAACGACGTGGAGGGCGATATCCTCACCCTGATCTATAAGCCCCTGGGTGAAGGTACCCGGCAGATGACCACCTTCCAGCCCGGCAAGGTACTGGACATCCTCACCGGCCTGGGCAACGGCTTTGACCCTGCCCTTTCGGGCGAAAAGCCCGTTCTGGTGGGCGGCGGCGTGGGCATCCCCCCGCTGTTCAACCTGTGCAAGAAGCTGATCGCCAAGGGCGCCAAGCCCACCGTGGTGCTGGGCTTCAACACCAAAGACGAAGTCTTTCTGGAGGATGATTTCCGCGCGCTGGGCGCGGAGGTCATCGCTCTGACTGCCGATGGCAGCTATGGCCGCAAGGGCCTGGTCACCGACGGCGTCAACCTGGTGGAAGGCTACACCTTCCTGTACACCTGCGGCCCCGAGGCCATGCTGAAGGCGGTCTACGGCGTGTGCAAGACCTCCGGCCAGTTCAGCTTTGAGGAGCGCATGGGCTGCGGCTTCGGCGCCTGCATGGGCTGCACCTGCAAGACCAAGTACGGCAACAAGCGCATCTGCAAGGACGGCCCCGTTCTGGTAAAGGAGGAGATCGTATGGTAAACACCAAAGTGACCCTGTGCGGTCTGGAACTGAGCAATCCCCTCATCCCTGCCAGCGGCACCTTCGGCTACGGCTATGAGTTCGCCGAGCTGTACGATATCAACCTGCTGGGCACCTTCTCCTTCAAGGGTACCACCGGCGAAGCCCGGTTCGGCAACCCCACCCCCCGGATCGCCGATTGCCCCTCGGGCATGATCAATGCCGTGGGTCTGCAGAACCCCGGCGTGGACGCCGTCATTTCCACCGAACTGCCCAAGCTGGCCAAGTGCTTCCACAAGCCGGTGATGGCCAACGTCTGCGGCAGCTCTGTGGAGGAGTACGTAGAGGTGGCCTCCAAGCTGGCCAAGTGCGACCAGGTGGGCTGGCTGGAAGTGAACATCTCCTGCCCCAACGTGAAGCACGGCGGTCTGGCCTTCGGCACCGACCCCAACGCCGCCGCCGAAGTTACCCGTGCCGTCAAGGCAGTTGCCGGCGACAAGCCCGTTATCATGAAGCTCTCCCCCAATGTCACCGACATTGTTGCCATTGCCAAGGCCTGTGAGGCTGCCGGAGCCGACGGCTTGTCCCTCATCAACACCATGCTGGGTATGCGTATTGATCTGAACCGCAAAAAGCCCATCATCGCCAACAAGATGGGCGGCTTTTCGGGCAGCGCCATCTTCCCCATCGCCCTGCGGATGGTGTACCAGGTCTATGAGGCCGTCAACATCCCCATCATCGGCATGGGCGGCGTTTCTTCCGCCCGTGACGTGATTGAAATGATGCTTGCCGGCGCCACCGCCGTGGGCATCGGCGCCGCCAACCTGGTGGAGCCCTTCATCTGCAAGCAGATCATCGAAGAGCTGCCCGCCGTTATGGAGCAGTACAAGATCGAAAGCCTGGCCGACATCGTCGGCAAGGCCCACGTGTAAAAGGCAAGCTCCCGTTTCCTGTCATCCTGAGGCGCGAAGCGACGTGAGGATCTCACGCCGAGTTTGCCTTGAGATCGGATGACAGATCGCCCCTATCACACAAGAGAAAGGATCGATATTTATGGGTAAAGATGTTATCGTTGCCTGCGATTTTGACAGCAAGGAAAAAACGCTGGCATTTCTGGACAAATTCCAGGGTGAAAAGCCCTTTGTGAAGATCGGCATGGAGCTGTATTACGCCGAAGGTCCCGCCATCGTCAAGGAGATCAAGGCCCGGGGCCACAAGATCTTCCTGGATCTCAAACTCCACGACATTCCCAACACCGTGAAAAAGGCCATGGCCGTTCTGTCCAATCTGGACGTGGACATCTGCAACCTCCACGCCGCCGGCACCGGCCCCATGATGAAGGCCGCTCTGGAGGGTCTGACCC
>JAFXDF010000110.1 GCA_017521295.1 Clostridia bacterium
CCAGGTCCAGCACCTGGTCCTCGGCGATGGTAATCAGGTAGCTGTCGGCCGCATAGGTTGGTACAGAGGCGGAAAACAGCGGCAAAAGCAGGGACAGGCACAGCAGAACGGCCAGAAAACGGCGCATGCTTTCCCCTCCTTTCGGTGATTTTGAATTTTTATTATACGCCATTTACGGTCAAATGACAAGGGGTGAGACGGTGGCAAAGGGAATGGGATTTTTTGACCTGCCGGCCGAGCTGATGAGCGCCCTTGGCACCGTACTCGGCTTTGCCCTGGTGGGGCAGCTGGATTACAACCAGCAGAACAGCCTGGGCGGGTGGTTGGAGCTCATCGGGCAGGTGCTGGAGTCCAACGCCGCCCAGGGGCAGCTGCTGCAGGCACGGGAACAGGGTGACCGCCTGGCGGCAGTGGAGCGGGAACTTGCCGCCCTGCGCCGGGAACTGGCAGAGCTGCGGAGCGTCAAGGCTCCACCGAACCCACGGTAGCCGCCGATTCGGGCGGGGCGGAAAGGACCACACGGGTTTTCAGTCCTACCGATGCAGTGGACAAAAGGTTTGCGGCAAAGACCAGCCAGAGGGCGGTTTGGTCGGGATTTTCCCGCACATCCCGCCGGGACAGGGCAAGAAAATACAGGGAAGTTGCCAGAAACAGGCCGATGCTCACCTTGGGCAGCAGGTCAAAAACCGGGGGCACCGGCTTTTCCGGGTGGCGGCGGTGCTCCAGCTTGTTTTGCAGCAGGGCCACCGACAGCAGGTTGCCGGCGATGATGGCGCCCATGGCCAGCAGCTGGGTCTCCAGATCGCTTTCCGGGTCGGACCAGTTGGGATTCAGACGAATGGGCATGGGCGGGCCTCCTTTTGGCGTTTGTACCCATTCTATGCAAAAAACCGGCTGGGTGAGCCGGTTTTTCGTTATTTGGCGTAATTCTTTTGCAGATATTCCAGAGTGGTGAGGGGCACCAGACGGGCGAGCTCCTCCCACTTCTGCTCCTCCAGCAGGGCGCGGACACGGCTGGCCGAAATGGGGCCGCCGTCCATGGTCTTGCGCTCCACCAGGGTGACTTCGATGCCCTTTTGGGGCAGGAACGCCATCATCTGCCGGTTGTAGGCGTCGGTGACCGGGCTGAGGGGCTCGGTGCCAACAAAACGGCGGGTGATGTTCAGAGCGGGGGCGAAGTGATTGGCGAACACCTCCAGGTCCAGCTGACAGCGGATCTCGGGGATGCGGTCCTTGTCCTTGATGAAATAGGTGGGGAAGGTGGCCGCCGAGATCAGATAGTCGCCGGTGGGGTGGACAATGACGTTCTTCAGGTCGGCAACGCCCTGCTGCACCAGCATCATGCGATCGGCGGCGGGGAAGAAGCTCTTGTCCTCCGACAGGACAAACAGGTGGAGGGTGTCCACCTGGGCGGCGGCCTGCTCCACCAGATACCGGTGGCCCAGGGTGAAGGGGTTGCAGTTGGCAACGATGGCGCCCACCGTGCCAGAATTTTCAGGCTGCTCCAGAGAGGCCACGAACTGCTGAACACCGCCCTTGACGTTTTCCATCAAAAGGGTGTCGGCGGTCTCGGCCACCCGGTAAAAGCTCAGGCCCTCGAACATAAAGCGGTTTTTGGGCTTGGTGTACAGGAACAGATGGCGCAGGCCCCGGCGGAAGGCCTCCTGCCGGAGCTGGGTGATGATGGTGGCCGTGAGGCCCTCGCCCTGATAAGCCGGGTCGATGGCGATACACTTGCAGATGTTGCCGTCCAGCGAGCCGGTGCCGACGATCTTGTCGTCGTCCAGCAGATTGACGGTAAAGGGGATGGCCGGGTCATAGTCCAGCGCTTCCCGGGAAAGGAACTCCGCCACGGCTTTTTGCCGCCAGGGGCGCAGGGGGGAACCGATTTCGATATCCATGGTGTTACCTCCGTTATTCGATGCCGTAGAACCGCTTGGCGTTGTTCAGGGTCAATTCCGCGGCCTCGTCCACCGAGATGCCCCGGATCTCGGCCAGGGCGGCCAGGGTGTGGGGCAGCAGACCGCTGTGGCACCGTTTGCCACGATGGGGCACAGGGGCCATATAGGGGCAGTCAGTCTCGATGAGGATGCGGTCGGCGGGCATCATTTTCAGCACCTCGTGGGATTTTCGGGCGTTTTTGAAGGTGATCACGCCGGTGAAACCCAGATACCAGTCCATTTTGAGGATCTCTTTGGCGCTTTCGGCGCTGCCGCTGTAGCAGTGGAACACGCCCTGCAGGTCGGGATAGCGGCGCACCACCGACAGACAGTCCTCCATGCCCTCCCGCTGGTGGATGACCACCGGCATGTTCAGCTCCCGGGCCAGCTGCATCTGGTCGTCAAAGCAGCGCAGCTGGACCTCCTCCGGGTCGTTCATCCAGTGGTAGTCCACGCCGCACTCGCCGATGGCCCGCACCTTGGGGTGCTGTGCCAGCCGGCGCACCTGTTGGGCTGCCTTGTCATCCCAGGAACCGGCAAACTCCGGGTGCCAGCCCACGGTGGCATAGATAAAATCGTATTGCTCGGCCAGCTTCACCGAACTTTCGTTGGTCTTTTGGTCGCAGCCGATGTTGGCGATGAAATCCGCGCCCTCGGCATGGATGGCTTTCAGCAGATCGTGCCGGTCTTCGTCAAAGGCGGCGTCATCAAAATGGGCGTGGGAGTCGAAAATGTGCATGGTTTCACCTCGTTGTGAAAAAAGGGCCGCTTGTCCAGCGGCCCTTTGGATATTTAGCAGAGCTTTGCGCCGGCGGGGATGGCGTCGTCCAGCATGATGAGGTTCAGCTTGTCGTCCTTTTCGGCAGACAGCAGCATACCGCAGCTTTCCTGGCCCATCATCTTGCGGGGAGCCAGGTTGGTGACAGCCACCAGGGTCTTGCCCACCAGCTCTTCGGCCTTGTAGTACTTGGCGATGCCGGAGAGGATCTGACGGGGCTTGCCGGTGCCGTCGTCCAGCTGGAACTTCAGAAGCTTTTCGCTCTTTTTCACGTTCTCGCAGGAAAGCACCTTCACCACGGTCATGTCCACCTTGAGGAAGTCATCAAAGGCGATCTCGGCCTTGGGAGGATTGGCCTCGGCGGCTTCGGCGGCAGCCTTGGCTTCGGCGGCCTTCTGCATCTCCTCCAGCTTCTTGGGGATGTCGATACGGGCGAAGAGGATCTCGCCCTGGTTCAGCTGGTGGCCGGCGGGCAGAGCGCCAAAGGTGTTCAGGCTGTCCCAGGTGGGATGCTCAATGTTCAGCTGCTTGAAGATGCGCTCGGCAGTCTCGGGCAGGAAGGGGTGCAGCAGGGTGGCGGCCACGCGGATGGACTCCAGCAGGTTGTACAGCACGGTGTCCAGACGGGCGTGCTGGGCTTCATCCTTGGCCAGGGCCCAGGGCATGGTCTCGTCGATATACTTGTTGGCACGGCGCAGCAGGGCGAAGATCTCGTCGATGGCGTCGGCAACGCGCAACTCGTCCATCTTGGCTTCCACCTTTGCGGGGGTGGCCAGGCACAGGTCGATGAGCTCCTGGTCAAACTCGCCGGAGACGGCGTGGTCGGACAGGATGCCCTTGGAGTACTTGTGGCTCATGGCGATGGTGCGGTTCACCAGGTTGCCCAGGATGTTGGCCAGGTCGCTGTTGATGCGCTCCATCAGCAGCTCATAGGTCATGGTGCCGTCGCTGGCGAAGGGGATCTCGTGGAGCAGGTAGTAACGGACGGCGTCCACGCCGAACAGATCCACCAGATCGTCGGCATAGATCACGTTGCCCTTGGACTTGGACATTTTGCCGTCGCCCACCAGCAGCCAGGGATGGCCGAACACCTGCTTGGGCAGGGGCTGATCCAGGGCCATCAGCAGGATGGGCCAGTAGATGGTATGGAAGCGCAGGATATCCTTGCCGATGATATGCACGTCGCAGGGCCAGTATTTTTTAATCTGCTCAGACTGCTCGTCAA
>JAFXDF010000111.1 GCA_017521295.1 Clostridia bacterium
AGCTTGGAAGGCTGACATTCTACCATTGAACTACACCTGCGACTGTCAGACTTTCGTAAATCAGCCCTTAAAGTATATAACAGAAAGGGCCGATTTGTCAAGAGATTTTTTACCGAAAGTCTGGAAAAATTATTTGTTTTTGAGCAGATCCAGCGCCACTTCCAAAGCGTCCTCACCCAGACCGATCTGCACGTCGGGCCAGAGGGTCTCCTGGTCGGCAGTTTCATCGGGACGGTAGATCCGCTTGGTGGAAACCCTGCCTTGCAGACCGGTGCCGGGTAGGGTAAAGGAATGTGTCGATCCATAAGCGGTGGGGCTGTTTCGATAGGGCCGGCCGACAATGGTTCCCAGTTTACCGTCCTGCACCCAGGTGACAAGCAGATTGGCGGAACTGAAGGTGTTTTGATCCACCAGTACCATCAGCGTAACATCGGGATTGGTGACGGCTACGGAAGGATCTGCGGGCAGGTGGTAATCCTGTGTGATCTGATAAATGGGGGCTGTCAGCGGAGACCAGCGGATGAACTGACCCGACCGGGGCGGCTTCATGCCCATGGCACTTAGAAGCTGTCTGCATGCGGGATCGGTGCCGCCGCCGTTCCCACGGATGTCTACGATGACTTTGCGGATGTCTCCGTTAACTGCCTTTTCCAGTTTAGCGCAAACGTCATCCAACTGGGGGCACTGCTGACATTTATTGAAGTCCACATAGAACACGTCGTCCTGCAGGATTTTGCTGTCGGCAACGAAACTGGCTCCGCGGCTGATCGGTTTATCGGTGCGGCCGATCAACTCGGTCTCTTGTACGCCGTCCTTTTCCTTGGTGACACAGATGGGATTCAGGATATCGATGCCTGCCAGTTCCAGAAAATATTCCGACAAGGAATAGTATCGCCGATTGTACTCCCTGGCGGGTTGATTTTCCGCCACGTAATGGGTGTCCACCAGTGCAAACAGGTCGGTGATCGGCACACCGTTTACCGCTGCCAGCGTCTCGCCGGTGAAGTTTCCTGCGGTGTCGGTGATGTAAAAGGTATCACCTTCCACCAGTCCGGTCAGATCCAAGCGGTTTTTTACCGCATAGACGGCATACATCAGCGCATGTGCATCCCCCAGAGTCACCAGATACTGCTGGCACAGCCGGGCAAAGGCGGCCTGATCCTGTGCGTATTCGCACTCCGAAAGCAGTTTTTCCCGGGCGGGGATGTATTCCGCCGAAACATCGTTCAATGCAAAGCAGGGATGGGTCTCCTCCACCAAAGCCACCAGATACGCGGCGTCGGCCTTGTACAGCGCGGTGTCGGGCGAGGGCTGGGGCGCGGTGGGCCCTTCGGTGGGCGGCTCTGTCACCGGCTCGGTGGCCGTGGGCGGCTCGGCCACCTGGGGCACAGGCGCAGAAAGGACCGCCTGCTGTGTGCAGGCGGTCATGGTCAAAAGCATCAGAAGGGCAGCGAGCAGGCGTTTCATGCCCGTTCCACCACGATCTTGTCCTCCCGCAGGGTGGCGTGGAGGGCCCGGATGGGGTCGGCATAGGAGTCCAGAATCAGGTTGGCGGCCTGGTCCTCCAGCTGCTTTTCGATGAGGCGGCGCAGGTTGCGGGCGCCGTACTTGACGGAATAGCTGTCCTCGGCCAGCTTGTGGGGCACGGCCTCGTCCCAGGTGAGGGTGATGCCGGTGCGCTCCACGCCCTTTTTCAGGTCACTCAGCATGATGGAGGCGATCTTTGCAAAGTCCTCCCGGGTCAGCTGGTTGAAGGAAATGACCTCGTCGATGCGGTTGATGAACTCGGGGCGCATGATATCGGAAAGGGCCTTGAGGGCCTTTTCCCGGCCCTGCTGGGTGAGGGTGTTGCCAAAGCCCACGGCGCCGTCACGGCGGTCGGAGCCGGCGTTGGAGGTCATGATGATGACGGTGTTTTCAAAGTTCACATAGCGGCCCTGGGCGTCGGTGATGCGGCCGTCATCCAGGATCTGCAGCAGGGTGTTGAGCACATCGGGATGGGCCTTTTCGATCTCATCAAACAGGATGACGCAATAGGGGCGGCGGCGGACCTTTTCGGTGAGTTGGCCGGCCTCGTCATAGCCGATATAGCCGGGAGGGGCGCCGATGAGCTTGGAAACGCTGTGCTTTTCCATATATTCGCTCATGTCCAGACGGATGAGGGCATCTTCGGTGTCAAACAGGTCGGCGGCCAGCTGCTTCACCAGTTCGGTCTTGCCCACGCCGGTGGGACCCACGAAGATGAAGGAGATGGGCTTGCGCTTTTCGCTGATGCCGGCTCTCCGGCGGCGGATGGCGGCGGCCACCGAATCCACAGCCTCGTCCTGGCCGATGACGCGGCTCTTCAGCCGGTCGGCCAGTTCCCGCAGGCGGATGAAATCCTGCTCCTGTACCTTGCTGGCAGGGATCTTGGTCCACAGCTCGATGACACGGGCCAGATCCTCCAGGCCCACCACCGGGGCCGGCTCCTTCCGCAGCACGGCCAGTTTGTCCTCCAACTGCAGCATACGAGAGCGGTTCTGGGCGATCTTTTCAAAGCGGGAATCGTCGTCGTTTTCGGCGTTTTCCAGTTCGGCCTGGGCGTCCATGATCTCGTCCAGCTCCTCCTGGAGGCGGGGGATCTGGGACAGGGCGGCCGAGCGCAGGTTCACGTCGGAGCAGGCTTCGTCCAGCAGGTCAATGGCCTTGTCGGGCATGAACCGGTCGTTGATGTACCGGTGGGCCAGGTACACCGCCTGGACGATGATCTGATCGGGGATGATGACGCCGTGATAGGTCTCGTAATAGCCCTTCACGCCCCGGAGGATGTCCTCGGTCTCGGACAGGGAGGGCTCGTTGATGACCACCGGCTGGAAACGGCGCTCCAGAGCGGTGTCCTTTTCGATATACTTGCGGTACTCCTTGAAGGTGGTGGCACCGATCACCTGGATCTCGCCACGGGACAGGGCGGGCTTGAGGATGTTGGCGGCGTTCATAGAGCCTTCGGCCTCACCGGCGCCTACCAGATTGTGCACTTCGTCGATGACCAGAATGATGTTGCCCAGGGCCTTGACCTCTTCGATGAGGCTCTTCATGCGGCCCTCGAACTGGCCCCGGAACTGGGTGCCGGCCACCATGGCGGTCATATCCAGCAGCCAGACTTCCTTGTTCTGCAGCTTATAGGGAACCTCGCCCCGGGCAATTTTCTGTGCCAGACCTTCGGCTACGGCGGTCTTACCAACACCGGGCTCGC
>JAFXDF010000112.1 GCA_017521295.1 Clostridia bacterium
ACAGGAATGCCCGCTTCAGGCTGGGAACGGAGTACTCGGGCAGCTCAATGATGAAGAAGGACTTGCGGGCCTTGTGGCCGGCAATCTTGTTGACCAGCAGAGCGCCGACGAAAATCAGAACGATACCCACAAAATACATCAGCGTACCGACCCAGGAGGCATCCTCAAAGAATGCGCCTGCAAACAGAGCGATAACAGGGAGCTTTGCACCGCAGGGCATGAATGGGGTCAGCATTGCAGTGGCGCGGCGCTCGCGCTCATTACGGATGGTACGGCAGGCCATGATGCCGGGGATGGCACAGCCGGTGCCGATGACGAAGGGGATGACAGACTTGCCGGACAGGCCCACCTTTTTGAAGATGGGATCCAGAACCACGGTGGCGCGGGCCATATAGCCGCAGTCCTCCAGCAGGGAGATCAGGAAGTACATGACCATGACCAGGGGCAGGAAGCCGATAACGGCGATGACGCCGCCGATAACGCCGTCCACCAGCAGAGCCTGCAGAATGGGGGCCGCGCCGGAAACCAGCTCGCCGACCCAGGCCTGGATGCCTTCCAGCCAGCCCACCAGGGTGTCAGCCAGCAGAACGCCCAGACCCAGCTTGCCGTCGGACTGGGAAATGTGGAACACCAGGAACATGACCACGGCGAAGATCAGCAGACCGATCACGGGGTGGGTCAGAATGGCGTCCAGGCGGTCCTGGGCATTCTTGGAGCTGGTCTTGACCTTACGGGTCTCAACCTTGGCCACCACATCGTTGACAAAGGCAAAACGCTTCTTGTCGGCGGCCAGAACGGCCTCCTTGGAGGACAGGTCCACGTCGCCCTGGACATAGGGGGCTTTCTGGCCCTTGCCCTTGAGGCTGACGGCGGTCTTGATGACTTCCTGCAGACCTTCGGCAGAGGTGGAAACGGTTTCAATCACGGGGCAGCCCAGCTTGGCAGCCAGCTCGCCGGTGTTGATCTTGGTTTCCTTCTTCTCGTTGACGTCGGCCTTGTTCAGGGCAACCACCACAGGCACGCCCAGCTCCAGCAGCTGAGTAGTGAAGAACAGGCTGCGGCTCAGATTGGTGGCATCCACGATGTTGATGATGGCATCGGGATTCTCATTCTTCACATAGCCGCTGGTGATGCTCTCTTCAGAGGTGAAGGGGGACATGGAGTAAGCGCCGGGCAGGTCCACGGCGATCAGCTCTTCGCTGCCGTTGTAAAAGTTCTTTTTAATGGGGTGCTCTTTCTTTTCCACCGTAACGCCGGCCCAGTTGCCGACCTTTTCGTTTCGGCCGGTGAGGGCGTTGTACATGGTGGTCTTACCGCTGTTGGGATTGCCCGTCAAAGCGATTCTCATAGAGAAGTCCTCCTTGGTATTATCATGAATTATCTTATATTATCAAATATTATCAACCACGGTTACCTATTGCTAACCGATGGGTAAAAGACAATCAGCGGATTGTCTTTCCTCCTGTGGGTCAGATCAGGATGGCTTCAGCCAGCTGGCTGTCGATGTTGTATCGGCCGTCCTTGATGGCAACCACACAGCTGTTTCGCTTGTGGGAGACCACGGTGATCGGCTCACCGGCGTAGCAGCCCAGCGAAAACAGGAAGGCGTCCAGCTCTTCGTCGTCGGTTTCGATCCGCTGAATGATGTACTCTTTTCCTTCTTGTGCGTTTCGTAAGTTCATGAGATTCACCTTTTCAGTCGGGAGTTAGCCAAGACTAACTCCGTTGCCATATTTAAGATTAGCCTTTGCTAACCCTCATTTATGATAGCCATAACTAACTCATTTGTCAAGCCTTTTTTGAGAAAAAGCGGATAAGTTTCCGAAAAATGGATGCGCTTGAAAAGCGGCGGCTTCTGTGCTATAGTAAAAAATAACAAAAGTAACAAAAGGGAGGTGCACCTATGGCATTGCAGGAATCCGGCGAAATGTATCTGGAAACCATCCATCGTCTGTCCATGGAACAGCAGTATGTACGGTCCATCGACGTGGCCGAAAGTATGGGCTTTTCCAAGCCCAGCGTCAGCCGTGCGGTGGCATTGCTGAAGCAGGGCGGCTATCTGCTGGTAAACGAGCACGGCCATCTGTCCCTCACCGATGAAGGAAAACAGGTGGCGGAAAAGGTCTTTGAGCGCCATACCGTGCTCACTACCATGCTGACAGCCCTTGGTGTGGACGCCGAGACCGCCTCTGAAGATGCCTGCCGCATGGAGCATGTGATCTCCGAGCAGACTTTTGAGGCCATCAAACGGCATATCCGCCAGTACGGCGCATAAACGGCGGGGCGTAAGCGCCCCGCACTTTTTCTGTAAAAGGATGCGATCCCCATGGTAAACCGCCAAACCGCCAAAAACAAGGCCATGTTTCTGATGGCTGCCTGCGCCCTGCTGTGGAGCCTGGGCGGTATCTTTATCAAGCTGATCTCCTGGCATCCGCTGCTGATTGCCGGCGGCCGCAGTCTCATTGCCGCCGCCGTGCTGGGCGGCTATATGGCGGTGAAAAAGGTCCCCGTCAAGGTCAGCCGGTACTCGGTGGGAGCAGGCATCAGCCTGTGCGCCTGTTTTCTGCTCTTTGTGGCGGCCAACAAGCTGACCACCGCGGCAAACGCCATCGTACTGCAGTATACGGCCCCCATTTTTATCCTCATCGTCAGCGCCGTCTTTTTCCGGGATCCGCTGAAAAAACGGGAAGTGCTGGCGGTGCTGGGCACCGTGGCCGGTATGGTGCTGTTCTTTTTCGACCAGCTTTCGCCGGGCAATATCTTCGGCAACATGATGGCCATTCTGGCCGGTGCCTTTTTGGGCACCATGTTCACCCTGGTGGGCAAGGCTGGAGGCGACGATTCGGTGCGCATGAGCGGCATTTTGTTTTCCCATCTGCTCACCGCCCTCATCGGCATCCCTGCCGGTCTGCCCGGGACGGCTTCCTGCACCGGGGCCGAGATGGGTTATATCCTGGTGCTGGGTGTGCTCCAGCTGGGCATCCCTTATGTATTATATGCGCTGGCCTCCCGGGATTGTCCTCCTTTGGCCTGTTCCCTTATCGGAATGCTGGAGCCTCTGCTCAACCCGGTATGGGTGCTGATTTTTGCCGGGGAAGTGCCGGGCGTCTTTGCGCTGGCAGGGGCCTGCGTCATCATCGGCGTGGTCACCTGGTGGTGCATCGCCGACGGAAAAGCCCAGAAAGAAACATGATATACTGCCCATCTCACGTGAGATGGGCATTTTTTATTGACAAAAAAACTGTATTACGCATATAATACAGTCAAGAAGCTGTATTACACGAATAATACAGTTGAAAGGAGGGAGCGCCGTGATCACCTTTGACAACTTCATCAAAGAGGATGGCCAGCCCATCTATCTGCAGATCCTGCTGCACATCAAGCGGGGCATCATCGCCGGAACGGTGAAGGATGGCGACGAGCTGCCCTCCCGACGGGTGCTGTCGGCCCTGCTGGGGGTCAACCCCAATACCGTGCAGAAGGCCTACCGCCTCTTGGAAGAGGAGGGCCTGATGCAGTCCCACGCCGGCGCGAAAAGTTACATGTCCCTGGCCCCCGACCGGGTGGAACGCATCCGGGCGGAGCTTTTGGAAAACGACGCCAGAGCCATCGTGGCCGCCATGCGGCAGATGGGTTTGAACAGGGAAGAGGCCATCGCCCTCATCGGGCGCTATTGGGAATGAGGTGGATAACATGAAACAACGGTTTTCGATTTTTTTGCTGATGGCCCGCTCCACCGGCTGGAAGGTGCTTGCCATCCTGGCCGCCATGACGGCCCTTCAGCAGGGTATGACCTGGTACGGCTGCCGAAACGGTGACGTGACGATGGAAGAGCTGCTGCAGACGCGTTTTTTATGGGCGCCCATGGCACCGCTTTTGGTGGGCTTTTTGCTGCTGACTTTGGTTTTGGGCTCCACCGGCACCGACGGCAAGGTCCGCACCGTCTATACCATCCGGCGCCTGGCGGTGGAAGAAAAGGAGATCTTCCTCTGGCAGAGCCTGTACAACGGCCTGTGCTATCTGCTGTTCTGGGCGGTGGCGGCGGCTTCCGTTCTGGGGATGTGCGCCATCCACGGCGCCCTTTGTGACCGGGGTCCCCAGAGCGTATTTCTGGCCTTCCACAGCAACAGGACCCTCCACGCGCTGATCCCCTTTGAGGAGTACTCTTTCCTGATCCGCAATCTGCTTTACCTGCTGGTGATGAGCCTGGTCACCGCCCAGTATCCCATGATCCAGCGGCAGGGCAGCAAAAACTATTTTTATCTGATGACAGCTGCCATCGTGTGCCTGCGCTTCCCAGGGCGAACCGGCAATTTTGGCAATAATCTTGTGGATATCGTATTGTCAGCGATCATCCTGCTGGCCGTGGGCTGGTGGGTCTATGGCAAGGAGGTGGATGTGGATGTTCCGTCGGCTTGATCTTTCCCGGCTGCTGCCGCCCGGTTACGAGGGCGAAAAAGAGTGGAACACCGCCCTTTGGGGCGTGGCGGTGGCTGCCTTTCTGGCGCTGGTCGGATTTCTGGCCCGGGCGGGTGACGCCCGAAGCGACCTGTTTTATATCCCCTACGAAGGAGCCGAGCGCATCCTTTATGCGGATGCCGTCATGGCCGATTTTTCCTGGGTGGTGGGCGGCTCGCTGCTGTGGCTCCGCGTGGAGCAGCTTTACGCTTTGCTGCTGACCGTCCCCCATTACCGGTATTTTTACAAGGGTAGCAAAAGCATCTATCTGATGCAGCGCCTGCCCTCCCGGTGGGAATTGCACAAGCGCTGTCTGGCCCTGCCGCTTTTGGCCGTCATCCTTGCCTCGGCGGTAGCCTTGCTGTTGAAATGTCTGTTTTTCGTGCTGTATCTGCTGTTCACGCCCGAGGGCTGCTTGCCGCCTGACGCGATGCAGCAGTTTTGGAGGATACTGCTATGATCGAACTGAAAAATGTAACCAAACTGTACCCCGGCGCTCGCGCGCTGCAAAATGTCAGCCTGCAGCTGCCCCGGGGCGAGATCGTGGGTCTCTTCGGCGAAAACGGCGCCGGAAAGACCACCCTGATGAAATCCATCCTGGGTTTTATCAACTATAACGGCCAGATCACCCTGGACGGTGAACCCATCACCCGGAAGAATATCGCAAAGCTGTCTTTTGCCACCAGCGAACACTCTTTCTTTCCGGCGCTGAACGCCGGGGCGCACCGGGAGTTTTACGCTGCCCATTTTGAAACCTTTTCCCACAAGCGGTTCCAGGGACTGATGGAGTTTTTCAATCTGCCGGCCAACAAGCCGGTGGGCAGCTTTTCCACCGGCCAGAAGAACCAGTTCGAGGTCATCCTGGCCCTGTCCCAGGGTGCCGATTATATCCTGATGGATGAACCCTTTGCCGGCAATGACGTGTTCAACCGGGAGGATTTTTACCGGGTACTGCTGGGCATCCTGGAGCCTCATGAGACCGTTCTGCTGTCCACCCATCTGATCGAAGAGGTGTCCGACTTCATCGGCCGGGCCATTCTGCTCAACCGGGGCACCGTGGTGGGGGATGTAACGGCCTCTGAACTGGAAGAGCAGGGCAAGAGCCTCATGGACTATGTAAAGGAGACCTATCGCTATCGGGCCGACCGGGTGAGCCGTGCCCTCAGCGATCTTACCGACGGGGAGGTGTGACCATGAAAAAGGTACTGCTGGCCCTGTCCCTGGCGCTGATATTGGCGGTGAGTGTCGCCGCTTACGGCGCTTCGGCGATCTTTGCCACCCGGGACCAGGTGGTCTATACCGAAGAACGCTTTTTCGGTGATCCTTCCGCGTTGGAAGGGGTGACGGTAAATGTGCGTACTACCGAAAACTATCAGCTGTACTGGAACAGCACCTTTTCTCCCGCCCATCCGGAGCTGCAGCACACGGAATACGAGTTTTTTGGGGTGGAAGCCTATGACCGTTTCCAGACTGGAAAGCGGGAACTCTGGGAGTACGGTGGTCTGAGCCTGTTCAGCTATCCCAGTAAATCTTTAGATTACGCCGAGGAGCACATCCACGAAAACCCCGCCCCGCTGGCCCAGGCCTATCGGGATCTGGCCAAGGGTATGACCCCCGGACAGGACGCCAGCCGGGAGATTTTGCTGAAGGATTATATGGAGTTTTACCCGCTGGACTACGGCATGTTCGCCCCGGAGGTGGATTCCTTCGGCACCGGGGTCGAGGGCTATGAACAGTACAGCGAGGAGTACATCTGTGCCTGGCTGGAAAATTACTTCCGCATCCCCGTGCTGGAGGATGAATACTGCGAGATCTCGGTGAACCGCACCGACGGAGAATATATCTCCGGCTGGGGCTTTGGCAGCGCAAACACCGGTGACCGCTTTGCGATGGGCACCATGAGCGCCGTCACCCGGGAGGCGGCCTATTTCTTCTTTGATGCCCACAGCGACAGCGGAAAGCTGGTGGATCTCAGCCTGCTGCCCGATGGCTTCGGTGTTTACCGCCTGCCCTTTACGGACATCAGCCTGGAAGGGGTCACCGGCAGCGGCCGGGTGGTCAAGTGTGTGGATGTGCACGAACTGGAGATGATCTGCCCCCTGGACCCCAACATGCGCCTGCGGGATCTGACCATCGATTATCAGCTGGAGCAGCTGATGGTCCACAGCATCGAAGAGGGCACCTATTATATTACCTTTGTGGATATGGCCACCGGCGCGGTGCTGCAAAAGCTGCCGGTGATGGCTGCGGAGGAGGGCGTGGTATCCCGGTATCAGTTTGAAGACTTTTGGGTGCTTGTGAACCATTTTACCAATGAGGTGGCCGTGATCACCGCCGACGGAGCCGGTGGACACAAGGTGGCTTTGCTGACCGGCGGTATGCCGGAGGCAAACGACGGCGCTTTTCTTTATCCCGATATCATGGCCTTTGACGGGCAGCGGCTTGTGATGGGCTCGCCCGAGTTCGGGGCACGGTGGAGCGGGAGTGGTTCGGACCTGTACATCACCGCCTTTGACAGTACCGGACTGATCTATCACGGCCTGTGGCAAAGCAGTCTGAATTACGGATTGAAAAATCACAGCGCGGTGGTGAGTATGGAAGAATGGCGCACCCTGTCCTTGGAATAACAATGAAAAAAGACCTGCCCGCAGGCAGGTCTTTTCGTTTGCTTTTGCGGCAGCCGCATAGCGCATAAAGGATGCTTCATTTCAAAGTGTTCAGCGTATAGACCGCTTTTCGCCGGGCGGAGAGCAGAGGCAGCTGCCGCCGGGCGGCCTGTACGGCTTCCATGTCCAGTTCGGCGTACAGGGTGCAGGGCTCGGCGCCGGCCCGGGCCAGAACCTGGCCCATGGGGGAGCACAGGATGGAGTTGGCGTAGGACACATAGACGCCCGCCTCGTCCCGGGCGGGGGCGGCGCCCAGGGTGTACACCTGGTCGTCGGTGGCCCGCTGGCGGAACATGGTCTCCCAGTGCAGGGGCCCGGTGGTCATGTTGAAGGCGGCAGGCACGATGGTGACCTGCGCGCCCCGCAGCGCCATCAGCCGGGAAAGCTCGGGGAAGCGGAAGTCAAAGCAGATGCACAGACCAAAGGTGATACCTTCAAAATCAAAGGTGGTGACATCTTCGCCGGGGGTGAAGGTGTCCGACTCCCGGAAGTGCTGTCCGCCGTCAAACTCCACATCGAACAGGTGCATCTTGCGGTGCCGGGCCAGCTGTCTGCCGTCGGGGCCGAAA
This sequence comes from Clostridia bacterium, assembly GCA_017521295.1. Lineage (GTDB taxonomy): Bacteria > Bacillota > Clostridia > Oscillospirales > Butyricicoccaceae > UBA4644. The sequence goes on from JAFXDF010000112.1 coordinate 7,694, forward strand.
ACAAACGAGGTGTTGTACACCCGACCGTTTTCCAACTCGGGCATACTGCCGGCCACCAGACAGATTCGGTTTTCGGCGGCACAACGGGACAGTTCCTGCCACACCGGGCCGCCGGCCGGTTCGGCATAATCGGCAAAATATTGGGTGGAATAGGGGCAGCAGAACATCTCTGGCAGCACCGCCAGCCGGGCGCCCTGCTGGGCGGCTTCCCGCACCCGGGCGCAGGCGTTTTTCACGTTCTGCTCCTTGTCAAAAACCACCGGCGTCTGCAGCAGTGCGACCTTCATCGGAGCCCTCCTCCATAAGCGCCGCCCCAGACGATGCGGCGGTAGTTTTCCTTGTCGGTGTCACCCTCGGTACTGATGAACAACAGGCGGCTGTGCTCGTCCAGCCCCAGCTGCTCCTTCATTTCCCGAAGGTTGGGGTCCAGCAGGAGGTTCATAGCCGCGCCAAAGGCGGCCGCACCCGATTCACCGGAAACAACAGGGTCGTCGCCCCGGCAGGGAGCCGCCAGAATGCGCATACCGTCGGCGGCGGCGGACTCGGGAACGGTAAGGAAGCCGTCGGCGCAGGACTTGAGCACCTCCCAGCCGATGGAGCAGGGCTCGCCGCAGGCCAGACCGGCCATGATGGTGTCCATGTCACCGGTGACATTGTGCAGGGTGCCGTCAGCGGCCTTGGCCGTGCGGAAGAGGCAGTCGGCCTTGTTGGGCTCCACAATGATGATCCGGGGTTTTTTCTCGCCGTAAAGGGCGGTGAAGAAGCCTGCCATAGCGCCGGCCATGCTGCCTACACCGGCCTGCAGGAACAGATGGGTGGGGGCCTCCGGCAGCTGTTCGGCCATCTCGGCACCCATGGTGGTATAGCCCTGCATGATCCACAGGGGAATGTCGGTATAACCCTCCCAGGCGGTGTCCTGCACCATGACCCAGCCGTATTCCCGGGCGTGCTTGTGAGCCAGACGCACGGCGTCGTCATAATTCAGGTCGGTGATGGAGGCGTCGGAACCCTCGGCACGGATGTTGTCCAGCCGTTCCTGGGCCGAGCCCTTGGGCATATAGACCACCGACTTCTGGCCCAGCTGATTAGCCGTCCAGGCCACGCCGCGGCCATGGTTGCCGTCGGTGGCGGTGACAAAGGTCAGCTGACCCAACTTCCGGCGGATCTCTTCCGATAGAATGCGCTGTGCCGGCAGATCCTTGATATCCTCGCCCAGGGTCCTGGCGATGTAGCGGCCAAGGGCATAGCTTCCGCCCAGCACCTTGAAGGCGTTGAGGCCGAAGCGGTAGCTTTCGTCTTTTATCCGGATGCTTTCCACGCCGACAGCCTTTGCCAGGCCGGGCAGGGAAGTCAGCGGGGTCTGTGTATACTGAGAAAAACCGGTGTGAAAGGCCCGGGCCTTTTGAGCCTCCTGCAAGGAAAAGGCCCACAGGTCGGCCGCGCCGTCGGGCTCGTGGGTGACCAGTTCAAAACGTTCTTTCATATAAGCAACACTCCTTTCCTGTATTGTAGCTTGTTTTGTGGGCTTTTGGAAGTCCTTTTACGGTATTTCTGCAACGTCGGAAGCGTTTTTTCAAGGTTGCTTTCATGGAATGTTTGTGATATATTATAATTATGATACAAAAGTGCGTCCGCTTCGGACAAAAACACATAGAAGAGGAGAAAGCAAGATGAAGTGGGTTATTATTCTGGTGGCCCTGCTCCTGGTGGGCCTGTTTATCGAATCCAAGTGGGAAAAGAAAAAGAAGAAAACCGGCGGCAAAGAACCCGGCGAGGACAATGGCGTCTTTTCGCCCGGCGAGATGATCGACGGTATGAAGTCCAAGCAGGACGGCAAATAAGATCGTTTTTCAATCACACTATAAATAAAGAGAGCCGGGATCCCGGCTCTCTTTTCTTGTGGCAAGGCGGCTGGAAGTGTACGCTTCGGTCATACGGCAATGACTGCCATATAGAATCCGGCGACTTCCTCCGGCGTGCATTCCATCTTTCCGGTGATCCACCACTTGACTGTTTCGGCAAAGCTGCCCACCAGATGGTTCAGCAGATAATCAGCGGGGACGTTTGCATGGAAGTCGGCCATGTATCTGCCAAACAGATCCTGCAGATACTCCTTAAAATACCGCATAAACAGCGCGCCGCTTTCGCTGCTCAAAATGCCTTTGAGATCGCGGTGGTGCTCTTTTAAATGATAGAGGATGTGCCCCAGTTTGAGCTCCAGGCTCTTGCTGCCCGCGGAATAGGCATGGTCGGCTTCCTGGGGCAGATCTTCGGTAAATACATGATGAAAGATATCGGTGCACATGGAGCGCAAGAGCTCGTCCTTTGTTTCAAAGTGAGCGTAAAAGGTGCTGCGCCCGATGTCGGCTTCGTCGATGATCTCCTGCACGGTGATGTGCTCATATCGCTTTTTTTCCAGCAGCTTGCTGAAGGCCTGGAAAATCGCATCCCGCGTTTTTTTCTGACGTCTGTCCAAAGTAAAACCTCCGTACAATTTTGCAAAAATGTTCGGTAACTGACACCGCGTAAGATTTGATTGTTGTATTTCTGTGCTCTGGCAGTACAATAAAAATCGAACAATGTGTTTTATATCGAATGGATTGTATATTGTATGGGTTGCAATGTCAAGAAAAGCGAGGTATCTGTATGCTCAAGAAAATCAACGTCTTTCTGGCCGGTGTTCCCGCAACGATCGTCGCAGGCCTGTTCCTCCTGCTGGATCTGGTCCCCCATCTGGTGGAGGAGTTCGGCGGCACTGCCCTTCAGTTGAACCTTCTACCCTTTGACCCCGCGTGGGTAACGATCATCATCAGCGGCATCCCCATGCTGTATCTGGCCGTTTGGCGTGTCATCCACAATCCCGGCATCAGCAAGATCTCTTCCTCGCTGCTGATCACCATTGCCATGTTTGCCGCCATTGCCATCGGCGATCTGTTTGCCGCCGGTGAGGTCGCATGGATCATGGCCATCGGCGCCATTCTGGAAGAAAAGACCACCGAACGGGCCAGAAAGGGCCTCAAAAAGCTGATTTCTCTGGCTCCCACCCAGGGCAGAAGAATCAAAAACGGCAAGGAAGAGCTGATCCCCGCCCAGCAGATCTGTCAGGAGGATATCCTGCGCGTCCTGCCCGGTGAGACCATCCCCGTGGACGGCGTCATCGTCAGCGGTGAAACCTCCGTTGACCAGTCCATCATGACCGGCGAGTCCCTGCCGGTGGAAAAAACGGTGGAGGACGAGGTCTATTGCGGCACCATCAACCGCTTCGGCGCCATTGATATCCGCGCCACCAAGGTGGGGGAGGACAGCTCTCTGCAAAAGCTCATCCACATGGTGCAGGAGGCCGAGGATAAAAAGGCTCCCATGGCCCGCATCGCGGACAAGACCGCCAGCTGGCTGGTGCCTGTCGCCCTCCTGATCGCCATCGCCGCCGGCCTGATCTCGAAGGACATCGTCCGTGCCGTTACGGTGCTGGTAGTGTTCTGTCCTTGCGCTCTGGTTCTGGCAACTCCCACCGCCATCATGGCCGCCATCGGTCAGGCAACCAAGCACGGCGTCATCATCAAGTCGGGTGAAGCCCTGGAGAAGATGGGCAGAGTGGATACCATCGCCTTTGACAAAACCGGCACCCTGACCTACGGCCGTCTGGAGGTCAGCGATGTGATCTCTTTCGATGAGCGCTTGGATGAAAACGCCCTGTTGTCCATGGTCGCCTCTGCCGAAGCCAAGAGCGAGCATCCGCTGGGCAAGGCTATCGTGGCCTGCGCGAAGGAACGGAAGGTTCCCGTTCTGGAATCCGATACCTTCAAAATGACCGCCGGTAAGGGTATCTATGCAGAGATCAGCGGCAAAAAGCTGCTGTGCGGCAACGAGAAGTTCCTGGAGGAAAACGGCGTTGTGCTGGATGATGAGATCGGCGCGGTGGTTGAAAAGCTGCGTACCCAGGGCAAGGCCTCCGTCCTGGCGGCAGAAAGCGGTAAGTGCATCGGTGTTCTGGCCATGTCTGATGTGCTGCGCCCCGAAGCCAAGGGCATGGTGGTGCGCCTGCACCGCATGAACACCAACATCGTCCTGCTCACCGGCGATAACAAAAAGACGGCAGACTACTTTGCCGGTCAGGTTGGCATCAAGCAGGTGCGCGCCCAACTGCTGCTGGAGGAGAAGGTCAGCAGCATCACCGCCATTCAGGAAGAGGGCAAGGCCGTCTGCATGATCGGTGACGGCGTCAACGACGCTTCCGCCCTGAAAACTGCCAATGTGGGTGTTGCCATGGGCGGTCTGGGCAGCGATATTGCCGTGGATGCTGCCGATATCGTGCTGATGAGCGATGACATTTCCAAGCTGCCTTATCTGAAGCGGCTGTCCAACGCCACCGTCAGGACCATCAAATTCAGCATCGGTCTGTCCATGTGCATCAACCTTCTGGCGGTCATACTGTCCGTCAAGGGCGTTTTGAACCCCACCACCGGCGCGCTGGTACATAACGCAGGCTCCTGCTTCGTAGTTCTGATCGCGGCCCTGCTGTACGACAGAAAGTTTGAATAAGTACCCCTGAAAAGAAAAAACACCGCCGATCCAGGCGGTGTTTTCCCTTTGGAGGACCTAAGAAACTGTAAATGCCGCCCAATCCTTTTTAGGCATGTTTTGGAAAATAGAGTCTTGCTTTTTTAAAGCTCAGCGTATAAAATATAAGCAACAAAGAAATACAGGGGAGCTTGTGTGTGCAGGCTGAGAGGAAGTCATCGAACTTCGACCCTTTAACCTGATGCGGATAATGCCGCCGTAGGAAGTCATATACAAGGATTTTTTACAGGAGGCATCCCAAAGGGTGTCTCCTGTTTTTGTTTTACAATTTCATACGCGGGGAGCTTGCAGTACAGGCTGAGAGGAAGGTGTGCCCTTCGACCCATATACCTGATTTGGATAATGCCAACGTAGGGACTTTTTGCGCGCGTCACGGGAAACTTCCAGATCGGAGGTTTCCCGTATTTTTATTTTGGAGGTGCAATCATGGTAAAAGTAAACGGCACGGAGCTGGCGCTTGCCGGAAAGACGGTGGCGGAGTATCTGGCTACGACCAACTACGATCCCAAACGGATCGCGGTAGAGCGCAACGGCGATATCGTGTTCAAGTCTCAGTATGCTGTTACCGTGCTCAAGGACGGCGACAGTCTGGAAATCGTCAGTTTTGTGGGAGGTGGTTGATTGATCCCCTCTGAAAAGGAATGGACGGACGCGTTGATCGCCCGACACGGGCCTGCGCTGCACAGGCGGTTTTCTTCCGCAAAAGTTGCGGTCTGCGGCCTTGGCGGTCTGGGCTCCAATATCGCCGTCTCCCTGGCGAGAGCAGGGGTCGGCAAGCTGCTGCTGATGGATTTTGACCGGGTGGACATCACCAATCTGCATCGGCAGCAGTACAAAGCCAACCAGATTGGCCGCTATAAAACGGAGGCCCTCGCGGAAAACCTCCGGGAGATCGCGCCCTATACCGAGATCCAGCCTGTGACGGCAAAGATCACAGAGGAAAATCTCGCAGCGCTTTTACAGGACGCGGATATCGTTTGCGAAGCCTTCGATGGTGCAGAGTCCAAGGCAATGCTTGTAAACGGCGTCCTGGAACAGCTGCCCCGGTGTTTTTTGGTCGCGGCCTCCGGCATGGCAGGAATGGACACGCCCAACAACATCAAAACGCGAAAGATTATGAACCGGTTTTACCTGTGCGGCGATGAAGTCAGCGACGCGGCAGACACCATTGGGCTGGTGGCTCCCCGTGTGATGCTGTGCGCCGCTCATCAGGCCCACACCGTCCTGCGGATCCTCGCAGGCGAATATGACGTTTAAGAAAGGGACATTCTTTATGAACAACGACAAACTGATCATCGGCGGCCACGAATTTCACTCTCGCTTTATTCTGGGCTCCGGCAAATATTCCATGAAGCTGATCGAAGCCGCCATCAAGGATGCGGGGGCGGAGATCATCACCCTTGCCGTCCGCCGCGCAAACACCAAGGAGCAGGAAAACATCCTGGATTACATCCCCCAGGGCGTCACCCTCCTGCCCAACACCTCCGGCGCCAGAAACGCCGAGGAGGCCGTCCGCATCGCCCGCCTTGCCAGAGAGCTGGGCTGCGGCAACTTCGTCAAGGTAGAGATCATGCGGGACACCAAGTATCTCCTGCCGGACAACCAGGAGACCGTTAAGGCCACTGAGATCCTGGCAAAGGAGGGCTTTGTGGTCATGCCCTATATGTATCCCGATCTGAACGCCGCCCGGGATATGGTCAACGCCGGTGCCGCCACCATTATGCCGCTGGCGTCGCCCATCGGCTCCAACAAGGGTCTTGCCACCCGTGAGTTCATCCAGATCCTCATTGATGAGATCGACCTGCCCATCATCGTGGACGCCGGCATCGGCAGACCTTCTCAGGCCTGCGAAGCCATGGAGATGGGCGCCGCCGCCATCATGGCAAATACCGCTCTGGCGACGGCAGGTGACCTGCCCCTGATGGCCGCCGCCTTCCGGCAGGCCATCGAGGCGGGCAGAAAGGCCTATCTGTCCGGTCTCGGCCGTGTGCTGACCCGCGGCGCTTCCGCCTCCGACCCGCTCACCGGCTTCCTGCGGGATTAAGGAGGCGGCCCATGGAAAACCAATTTTTCGTGGATTCCGGGCACCTTTCACCGGAAGCCCTTGCGAAAAAGCACCGGCTGGAAACCGACCCCTCCAGCCGAAAAAGCCACATGGCGTATCTTCCCGGCATGGAGATCATCCAATCCGATGTCTGCCGGCAAGTGCTGTCCCAGATGAACGCCTTTGACTACTCCTCCTATACGGCCCGGGACGTGCGGGCCGCCCTGGACCACGAGACCTGCTCCATCGAGGATTTCAAGGCGCTTTTATCCCCCGCGGCAGAGTCTTTTCTGGAAGAAATGGCACAGAAAGCCCGGAGAGAGACCGGCAAGCACTTCGGCAACACCGTCTATATGTTCACCCCGCTGTACATCGCCAACTTCTGCGAGAATTACTGCGTTTACTGCGGCTTCAACTGCTACAACCACATCAACCGCATGAAGCTGAACATGGAGCAGATCGAGCATGAAATGAAGGTGATCGCCGACTCCGGCATGGAGGAGATCCTGATCCTCACCGGTGAAAGCCGTGAGCAGAGCGATGTGCGGTATATCGGGGAAGCCTGCAAGCTGGCAAGAAAATATTTCCGCATGGTGGGGCTGGAGATCTATCCCGTCAACACCGATGAATACCGGTATCTTCATGAGTGCGGCGCGGACTATGTGACCGTGTTTCAGGAGACCTATGATGCGGACAAATACGAGACCCTCCATCTGCTGGGACACAAGCGTGTGTGGCCCTATCGGTTTGACGCACAGGAGCGGGCCCTTCGCGGCGGTATGCGCGGCGTGGCTTTCTCGGCCTTGCTGGGCCTGTCCGACTTCCGGAAGGATGCGCTGGCAAGCGCCCTTCATGTGTATTATCTGCAGCGCAAATATCCCCACGCGGAAATGTCCCTGTCCTGCCCGCGCCTGCGGCCCATCATCAACAATGACAAGATCAATCCGCTGGACGTGGGCGAAAAGCAGCTGTGCCAGATTCTCTGCGCCTACCGCATTTTCCTGCCCTTTGTGGGGATCACCGTTTCCTCCCGGGAGAGCGCCGCCTTCCGCAACGGCATCGTGAAGATCGCCGCCACCAAGGTGTCGGCGGGCGTGTCTACCGGTATCGGAGACCACGAAAGCAAGTACACCGGCAAGCAGGATGACGGCGCCCGCGGCGACGAGCAGTTCGAGATCGACGATGCCCGCAGCTTTGAAGCGATGTACCGGGATATGTCCGGCGAGGGATTGCAGCCGGTTTTGAATGATTATGTATATGTGTGAGGTGCATTATGAAACAATTTGATCCGAGTCTGTATTTTATCACCGACAGCACGGGCTTTTCGGAGGAAGAATTCCTTTTTCGTGTGGAACAGGCGCTGAAGGGCGGTGTGACCCTGCTTCAGCTGCGGGAAAAGGAAAAGTCCACCCGGGAATACATCGAGCTGGCGGAAAAGGTCCACGGGATCGCAAAGCGCTACAACGTACCGCTGATCATCGATGACCGGGTGGATGTGGCGCTGGCCATGGATGCCGAGGGCGTTCATGTGGGCGCCTCCGATATGTCCGTTGCCACCGCAAGAAGACTGATGGGGGCGGATAAGATCGTCGGCGCCACGGCAAAAACCGTGCCCTGGGCGCAGGAGGCTTACGAACAGGGGGCCGATTATCTGGGCGTCGGAGCGATTTTCCCCACCACCACAAAGGTGAAGACCGTTCTGACCTCTGTGGATACCCTGCGGGAGATTTGTCATGCCGTTCCCATCCCCGCAAACGCCATCGGCGGCCTGAACAAAGAGAACATCGATGTTCTCGCCGGGATCCCCGTTGCCGGCATCTGTGTGGTATCTGCCATTATGAAAGCGGAGGATCCCAAGCAGGCTGCGGAGCAACTGAAAGCCCGGGCAAAAGAACTGGGTCTGATTTGATCATCATGCGGCACATTGGGGGCACCACCTTGTGCCGCGATAGAAAACGATGCTGAAAAAAGGAAAGGAGCACACAATGAAACAGAAAACAGCATTGACCATTGCGGGGAGCGACTGCAGTGGAGGCGCCGGTATTCAGGCAGATTTGAAAACCATGACCATGAACGGTGTTTATGCCATGAGCGCCATCACCGCGCTGACGGCTCAGAACACCACCGGCGTAAGAGCGATCCAGGAATCCACACCGGAGTTCCTGAAACAACAACTTGATGCGGTGTTCGAGGATATCTTCCCAGACGCGGTGAAGATCGGCATGACGGCCTCCGGCCAGCTGATCCGTGTCATCGCCGACCGGCTGCGGCACTATGGCGCAAAAAATGTGGTCGTCGACCCTGTGATGGTGTCCACCTCCGGCTCGGCGCTGCTGAAAGAGGAGGCAGTACAGACCCTTGTGGAAGAGCTGCTGCCCCTTTCTACCCTTGTGACGCCCAACATCCCCGAAGCGCAGATCCTCTCCGGCCTGACCATTGAAACAAAAGAGGATATGATCGCCGCGGCGAAGCAGATCGGAGACCACTATCATTGCGCCGTTCTGCTGAAAGGCGGGCACAGCGTCAACGATGCCAACGACCTGCTTTACGCCAAGGGAGAGCCGGTTTGGTTTGAAGGCAAGCGCATTGAGAACCCCAACACCCACGGCACCGGCTGTACCCTTTCCAGCGCCATTGCCGCCAATCTCGCCAAGGGATTTCCCCTTGCCGAGTCCGTACAGCGTGCAAAAGACTACATCTCCGGCGCGCTGAACGCCATGCTGGATCTGGGAAAAGGCTCCGGGCCGATGATGCACAATTTTGACCTGGTCTCCCCTTTCGCCAAAGAAAACAAATCTGTCTGAAAGGAATGGAAACGATGAGAAACTATACGACCCAGATGGATGCCGCAAAACGGGGCATCCTTACGCCCGAAATGAAGGCGGTTGCCGCCAAGGAATACAGAACCGCGGAAGAGATCCGGGACCTGGTCGCCAAAGGGCAGGTCGCCATTTGCGCCAATAAGCTCCACACCTGCATCGATCCCAACGGCGTCGGCTCCATGCTTCGCACCAAGATCAATGTCAATCTGGGCGTTTCCCGGGACTGCAAGGACTACGATGTGGAGATGGAAAAGGTGATGGCGGCCGTGCGTATGGGCGCCGAGGCCATCATGGATTTGTCCAGCCACGGCAATACACAGCCCTTCCGCAGAAAGCTGACCGGCGAATGTCCCGCCATGATCGGCACGGTTCCCGTGTATGACAGCGTGATCCATTATCAGCGGGATCTTGCCACCCTCACCGCAAAGGACTTTATCGATGTGGTCCGCCTGCACGCGGAGGACGGCGTGGACTTCGTGACCCTGCATTGCGGCATCACCCGCAAGACCATCGAGCAGATCCGCAAGCACAAGCGGAAAATGAATATCGTTTCCCGGGGCGGCTCCCTGGTCTTTGCGTGGATGAGCATGACCGGGGAAGAAAACCCGTTCTATGAGTATTTTGATGAGATCCTGGATATTTGCCGGGAGTATGACGTCACCATCTCTCTGGGCGACGCCTGCCGCCCCGGCTGCCTGGCTGACGGCAGCGATGTTTGCCAGATCGAAGAGCTTGTGCGCCTCGGTGAACTGACCAAGCGCGCGTGGGCCAAGGATGTGCAGGTGATGGTGGAAGGCCCCGGACATCTGCCCATGGATCAGATCGAAGCCAACATGAAGCTCCAGCAGACCCTCTGTATGGGTGCACCGTTTTATGTCCTGGGCCCCATCGTCACCGATATCGCCCCCGGTTATGACCATATCACCTCCGCTATCGGCGGTGCCATTGCCGCCGCCAGCGGCGCCGCCTTCCTCTGCTATGTAACCCCTGCCGAGCACCTGGCGCTGCCCAATGTGGATGACGTCAAGCAGGGCATCATCGCCTCCCGGATCGCGGCCCACGCTGCCGATATCGCGAAAAAGATCCCCCACGCGAGAGATCTGGATGATGCCATGGCCGACGCCAGAAGGACCTTCGACTGGGAAAAGCAGTGGGCGTGCTCCATCGACCCGGAAACGGCAAAGGCGATCCGGGACAGCCGCGCCCCCGAGCAGGAGGACAGCTGCTCCATGTGCGGCAAGTTCTGCGCCGTCAGAAGCATGAACAAGGCGCTGGCAGGCGAATATATTGATATTTTGTAAGGAGGCCAAACATGAAACGATGCGTCATTGTGGGCGGGGCGGATATCGGCAATTACGGCTTCATCCGCCGGACGCTCCGGGCTGATGATTATGTGATCTTCTGTGACAGCGGCCTGAAGCATCTGGAGGGGTTGCAAGCGCGACCCAGCCTGATCGTGGGCGATTTTGATTCTCACGAAAATCCCCATCTGGATGTGGAAACCATCGTTCTGCCCTGCGAAAAGGACGACACCGACACGGTGTATGCCGTGAAGGAGGCGGTCAAACGGGGCTTCGATGACTTCCTTTTGATCGGCGTTGTGGGGGCAAGACTGGACCACACCCTGGGCAATGTGTCGATCCTGCTGTATCTGGATTCCCTTGGAAAGCACGGCCGCATCATAGACGATTATTCCGAAATGGAGATCGTGTCGGACAAGCCGGTATCCGTCTGTGACCGGTATGCCTTCTTTTCCCTGCTGAATATCACCGGCTGCGCCAAAGGCATCACCATCACCGGCGCGAAGTATCCGCTGGACGGCGGAGAGATCACCTGCGAGTATCAATACGGCATCAGCAACGAAGTGCTGCCGGGTGAAACAGCTACTGTATCGGTTAAACACGGGAAACTGCTGCTGATTAAAACCAGATAACTGGTTAAGTTTTGTCGTTCTTTCCGGGCGGTGAGTGCCCAAAAGCCAGAGCTTGTACGCGCTCAATGCGGCCAACGATCATTCCCGTCCGGGGGATGCTTGTGATCAAATGAAAAAAACACCGCCAAACTTGGCGGTGTTTTTCTTCTGGTGGACCTGAGGAGATTCGAACTCCCGACCCCCACAATGCGAACAGCTGGTCCGGTGCAATTTGTACCGATTTTCAGCCATTTCTAACACTTTCGTCTAAAAACCGAATGGTCTTGTGACC
>JAFXDF010000018.1 GCA_017521295.1 Clostridia bacterium
ATCTGCGCCGCCATCGCCTTTTCCGGCGGCAGCGAGGCCAAGCACCACGGTAAGAACATCGCCGCCTCTGTCATCGGCGCCCTGTCTTATGTGTGTCTGTACATGCTCAAGACCTTTGTTTATCAGAAGCTGGTCTACGGCTATCCCATGGATGCCGTGTGGCTCACCATGGGTTCCAAGCTGCCCGGCTCGCTGATCAACGCCCTGGCCGCCATGATCGTGGCCCCCATCCTCTACACCGCCCTTTCGGCCGCACTGGAGCGGGCTCATATCCTCTCCAAAATGCGCAAATAACATCGCTTTCTCAGCCGCACCTTTCGGTGTGGCTTTTTCTTGTATTTTTGCTGAAAAAGTGCTACCATGATTACAGGAAAGTGAGGCGATCTCCGATGGATCTCAACCGAAAACTGCGCGATCTGCTTTCAGGTATGGGCGCCGACCTGGTGGGTTTCGGCGACGTGTCCGGCCTGGCCCCCGATGGATACAAAACTGCCGTAGTGGCCGCCATTGCCCTGCCGCCGGAGATCATTGACGAGATCCCCGTTGGCCCTACACCGGCCTATGCGGACACCTACAGCGACTACAACCGCCGTCTGGACGAAATGAGCGACGCTGCCGCCGCCCTGCTGGAACAGGCGGGCTGGCGCAGCCTTTCCATGAACCGCGACCATTCCCCCTGGAACCGGGAGACCATGGCCTCCCCCTTCCCCCACAAGACCTCGGCTACCCGGGCCGGCCTGGGCTGGATCGGCAAATGCGCCCTGCTGGTGACTCCGGAGTTCGGCTCGGCGGTGCGCATCACGGTCACCCTTACCGACGCGCCCCTGGAGGTGGCGCAGCCCATCACCCGATCCCGCTGCGGCGACTGCACCGCCTGTATGGACGCCTGCCCCGGCAAGGCTGTACAGGGCACCCTTTGGGAGGCCGGCATGGCCCGGGAGCGGTTGGTGGACATCCCGGCCTGTGATAAAGCCGCCGGCGACTGTGCCCAACGGACTTTGGGCCGCCGCACCACCATCTGCGGCAGATGTTTCGCCGCCTGCCCCTATACCAAAGCATATGTTGCCCGAGCCCGAAATGCCCGTTGAAAAAGAGAGGAGAACCTTATGCTGAAACGAATCGTAACCGTGCTTCTGTGCGCTGTGCTGCTGAGCCAGGGCTGTATGGCCTTTGCTTATGACGGCACCGAGTATGACGGCCCCATCGTCACACCCGCCGACGCTCCCACCGTGCCCTATGCCAACTTCGCCATTCTGTACGAAGAGACCACCGGCACGGTGATGTACACCAAGCAGGCCGACCGCACCAACGCCCCTGCCAGTATGACCAAGGTCATGACCGCGCTGCTGGTGCTGGAGCACAACCCCACCCTGGAGGGCTCCACCGTGGTGCCTCCCGAGGCCGTGTCCGAAAAATACTGCTACTGGCTGGACACCTGGCACCTGGAGGCCGGTGAAGAGGTCACTATCCGGGATCTGATGAACTATCTGCTGATCGTTTCGGGCAATGAAGCCGCCACCACCCTGGCCGCCTATGTGGCCGGCGACATCGACACCTTCATCCAGATGATGAACGACCGTGCCAAGGAACTGGGCATGACCAAGACCCACTACGAGGATCCCCACGGTCTGTCCGAGCAGAACCGCATCTCCTGCGAGGATATGCTGATCCTGGCCCGGGAAGCCATGAAGATCGAGGAGTTCCGCAACATCGTCAGCAAGACCAACGGCACCATGCCTGCCACCAACAAGCACCCCAAGCCCTACCGTTACAACACCACCAACCGGGTCATGTCCCCCCGGAACATTCCCGAGTACATGAACGAGTTCTCTGAGGACATCGTGGGCATCAAGACCGGCTATATCCGGGTGGCCGGCTATAACCTGGCCTGCTGCATGGAGTATGATGAGCAGGATATGACCGTCTACTCGGTGGTCATGCAGGGCAAGTCGGTGAACGACCGCCTGGGCAGCCATCTGGAGACCATCAATCTCATGCGCTGGGCCCGCACCTTCCACAAGGAGACCGTGGCCGCCGGCGAGCCCATCGCGCTGGCCGCTACCCAGAACAGCGACGAGGACAACGTGCAGCTGGTCACCGCCGGCGAGGCCGTCATGCTGACCCAGACCGCTCTGCAGCGTGAAGTCACCCTGGACGAGATCGGCCGTACCGTCAAGGCCGGCGATGTGCTGGGCAAGCTGAAGCTCACCGACGATTTCGGCAACGTGAAGGAACTGGATCTGGTTGCCGCCGCCGATGCCGCCACCGACATGACCACCGAATACCTCATTATGACCGGTCTGTCCCTGGGAAGCCTGGCCATCCTGGCAGTGATCTCCACCTTTCTGAGAAAGAAGTCCCGCGCATAAATACATAGCAAAAGTCCCGGTCGTCTGACCGGGGCTTGTTTTTTACTTTTCGATGAGTTTGAATCCCGCATTCCGCAGAGCCTGGGTGATCTCCTGGACATGCTGATAGTTTCTGGTCTCCATGCCGATGCGGAGATAGCAGCCGTTGATGCTCTCGGTGTCGCCGCCCTGCTCGTGGTGCACCGACACCACGTTGCCGCCGCACTGGGCGATGATGCGGGAAACATCCATCAGCTGGCCGGGCTTGTCGATGAGCTCGATGGTCAGCTGGCTGGAGCGGCCCGATTTGATGAGGCCGCGCTCGATGACACGGGACAGAGAGGTGACGTCGATGTTGCCGCCGGACACCACGCTGACCACCCGTTTTCCGGCCAGGTCAAACTTGTTATGCATGGCAGCCGCCACCGACACCGCGCCGGCGCCCTCGGCGATCATCTTCTGCTTTTCGATCAGCGCCAGGATGGCCGAGGAGATCTCGTCCTCGGTGACCAGGGCGATGTCGTCCACATATTTGTTCACCAGTTCAAAGGTGTTGACACCCGGCTGTTTGACGGCGATACCGTCGGCAATGGTGGACACACCGGGCAGGCACTCGATCTTACCGGCCTTTACCGAATTGTACATGCTGGCCGCGCCTGCCGCCTGAACGCCGTAGACCTTGGTGCGGGGATTCATGGCCTTGACGGCGCAGGCGATGCCCGAGATCAGACCGCCGCCGCCAATGGGCACGATGACGGCGTCCACATCGTCCAGCTCGTTGAGGATCTCCAGACCGATGGTGCCCTGGCCGGCGATCACGTCCTCGTCGTCAAAGGGATGGACAAAGGTGTAGCCCCGCTCGTCCCGGATCTCCAGCGCCCGCTGATAGGCGTCGTCGTAGCAACCGTTCACCAGGCACACCTGGGCGCCGTAGCCCTTGGTTGCCTCCACCTTGGAGATGGGGGCACTGTCGGGCAGGCAGATCAGCGAGGAAATACCGCACTTGGTGGCTGCCAGGGCCACGCCCTGGGCATGGTTGCCCGCCGAGCAGGCGATGACGCCCCGGGCCTTTTCCTCGTCGGACAGGCTGGCGATCTTATAGCCCGAGCCGCGGATCTTGAAAGAGCCGGTATTCTGCAGATTCTCCGGCTTGAGAAACAGCTGGCAGTCGGGAGCGATTCCGTTGGCACGCACCACCGACGTTTCCCGGATGATGGGTTTGAGGGCGATGGAGGCGTGGAAGATCTTATCAAGGGTGAGCATGGCAGTTTCCTCCGAGCAGGGCGCTTTTGCGCTTTAACGTGTAATAATTTATGACTGTACCACCGTTAATGGTAAAAGTCAAGAACGTTTTTGGTTCAGATTCCTGCCCGGGCCAGCAAAAAAGCCAGAATGGCCCCGGCCACGCCCCAGATCAGCTTGTCCACCAGCCCCTCCCAGCGCTTGCCGGGCTTCATTTCCAGGGCGTCCACCTTGCCGTCCAGGCGGGATACATCCTCCCGGACGGTGTTGATGGCCTCGGTCTGGTGCTTCTGTTCGGATGCCATCACCTGGATGCTGGCGGCCAGGGAATGGATGGCCTCCTGCTGCTTTTCCAGGTGCTCCAGCCGGTGGCCGTTGCTTTTACACCGCTGTTCCAGGGAGGTCAGGCGGTTTTCCACATCGGTCATGGTCAGTCCTCCCTGGAAAGCAGGTAATACCGGGGCCAGCGGCCCACGCAGTCGGCATCCAGCACCGACAGAGTTGTCAGCAGCAGATCACCCGAGAGGGTGACGGCGGCCCGCCGTCTGGCGGTGCTGTATTTGCCGGCATACAGGCCGGGATCGGCCAGACAGATCTTTCCGTCCAGCAACCCCAAGGCCACCACATAGTGGCCGCCGGTGGAGAACATGCCCTTGCCCGCTGTGTTGCAGATGGCCACGCCGCCCCGCTCCAGATGGCTCCGCAGCTGGGTGACGCTGTTGGTCTGAGTACACCTCAGGCCGTATTTCTTTGCCAAAGCGGCAGTGAGCCGCTTCATGTCGGTGCCCCCCGAAACCCGGGCGCCGCAGGACAGCGCCAGGTCCCGCATTTCCCGAACCGGCACCTGCTTGCCGGTAAGGGCGCCCACCGCGTTGACGGCAGCGCACACGCCGCAGCCGCCGCTTTTCACCGTGGCGCTTTCATAGCCCGGCGCAGCATAGGCCAGATGGCCGTAGTCGTTCTGATTGCACAAAAAGCCCTTCAGGTCACGGACCCAACGGGTCTTTTCTCCCCTGGCGGTGGGATAGGTCACCGGGTAAAGTCCCGCCAGCGTCTTACCCGAGACCGTGCACAGGTCACCGGCCGCGATATAGCTTTTCGCGTCTTTCAGACCGTAGCGGTCCCGGACAGCGATTTTTTCAAAGGCCATCACCTTCATGTGACCGCCTCCCCGCCGCCCAGGCCCTGGTTGAACTCGGCCACCACGCTTTCGATGAGCATCTCCATTTCCAGTTCGGAGATAAAGATGCCCTTTTCCTCCAGCATCTGGCGGATGCCCGCCTTTGCCCGCTCCAGCTTTTCCGGGCCGCCCAGATCGCGGTACAGCTGCTCCACCGCTTTCACGCAGGTGCGTACCACCGCCTCCTTGGTCTTGTCATCCACCCAGCGGCGGTAGAGGTTTTTGATCTGGGTGCCCACAAAGCCGGCCAGGGCGGTGAGGGCCGCGGCCAGCAGGGGCAGCACATAAGTGCTCAACAGTTCTGCTTTCGTCATAGACAGTGCTCCTTTCCATTCTATGTAGCACCGTTATAATCCGTTCCGGCGGAACTGTCCATTTGACAAAAAAGAGGGGTGCCCGGCGGGGCACCCCTTTGTTTTATTGATGAAACTCTTTCCACAGCTGCGCCCGCACCTCCGGGTCGGTGACCACCTGCATGGCCACATCGGCCAGCAGACGCACCGTCCGGTGCAGGGAATCGTAACAGCCGCAGTCGGCCAGGGCCAGGGCCTCTTCGGTATGGCAGTTGAAGCCCTCCACGCCGATCTCCACAAAGGCGGTGGGGCACACGTGGCTCACATTGCCCACGTCGGTAGAGCCCACCGTCCGTCGGTCGGCCTCCTCCTTGGAGATGGAGGTGTAGCCCTCCCGGGCCAGCGCCCCCTCCATCAGCCGCTCCAAAGTGGGAAAATGCCGCATATCGTCCATGGGCTGCTCGGGCCAGGTGACCTCCAGCCGGGCGCCGGTCATCAGTTCCGCGCCCTTTGCCACATCCAGCAGCCGCTCCACCACCCGGTCCAGATCGGCCCGCTTTTCCGCCCGGGCGTAGTACAGGCAGGAGGCCCGCTCGGGGATGCTGTTGGCGGCCTTGCCGCCCTCCCGGATCACGCCGTGGAGCCGCACGTCGGGCCGCAGCTGCTGCCGCAGGGCCGCCACGCCGGCGTAGAACAGCTGAATGGCGTCCAGGGCGTTGATGCCCTCCCAGGGTGCTGCCGCCGCGTGAGCCGAGCGGCCAAAATAGCGAAGCTCCATGGCGGTAAGGGCCAGGGAACGGTGATACAGGTTGGTCTCTTCCGACAGATGGGCCTGCAGGGCGCAGTCCACCCCGTCAAAGGCCCCCTCCCGGGAAAGCAGCGACTTGGCGCCGAAGGTCTCTTCGGCAGGACAGCCGGCCAGCAGGACACGCACCGGGATGCCCTGCGCCTCACACAGCTGCTTGACCACCACAGCCGCGCCAACGGTGGTAGCGGCGATCCAGTTGTGGCCGCAGGAGTGGCCGTTGTCGCAGCCCTTTGGGCCGTGACCGGGCAGCGCGTCATATTCTGCCAAAAAGGCCACACAGGGGCCTTCCGTGCCCCAGCGGGCGGCAAAGGCGGTGTCCATGCCATGCCAGGGCCGCTCAATGGCAAAGCCCTTTTCCGCCAGATATTCCGTGAGAAACCCGGCTGCCAAGTGCTCTTCCAGGCCCAGTTCGGGGTGCAGGTACAGGTAATGGGAGATGCCCTCCAGTTCCCGGGCCAGAGCTTCCTCCAGCCGGACGATCTGCTGCCGATACGCCATAAAAACACCGCTTTCTTTCATGCTTTATTAAAAAAATCATATCATAAACAGGTCTGTGCCGTCAATCGTGGGAACTTTTTTGTTTTTTCTCCGGTCCATATTGACAGAAGGGCCCCACTATGCTATAACTGTACTAACACAGTTAATACAGTTAGTACACATACAGGAGGTTTGCTATGATCCATCTGAACAGCCGGGATCCCCGGCCGATCTACGAGCAGATCATGGACAATCTGCGCCGTCTGATCATCAGCGGCGGTGTAGCCCCCGGTGAACGCCTGCCTTCGGTGCGGGAACTGGCCGCCCAGCTGGCCATCAATCCCAACACCATTCAGCGGGCCTATCGGGAACTGGAAAACCAGGGCTATCTGGTGACCCTGCCGGGCAAGGGCACCTTCGCCGCCGAAAATCTGTCGTTGGAAACCCGGCGTATCGATCTGCTCTGGCAGCAGCTGGAGCGGGCCGCCGATGAACTGCGGTTCGCCGGCGTCACCCAGGACGAGCTCATCGCCCGTCTGCAGAAAGGAGATCCCAAATGATCCGTATTCAAAATCTTTCCAAGGGATATGAAGGGGCCCAGGCCCTGAAGGACCTGACCCTTCACGTGCCCCGGGGCGCGGTCTATGGCCTGGTGGGCCCCAACGGCGCCGGCAAGTCCACCCTTCTGCGGTGTCTTTCGGGCGTCAGCCAGCCCGACAGCGGCACGGTCCTCATCGACGGCCAGCCGGTGTGGGAAAACGCTCCCCTGAAGGCCCGCATCGCCTATATCCCCGACGACCTTTATTATTTTACCTCGGCCAATCTGATGGATATGAAGAAGTTTTACAAGGACTTCTTCCCCACCTTTGACGAGCAGCTCTTCAAAAAGCTGGGAGACATCTTCCCCATCGACCCCAAGCGCTCCATCCGCCATCTGTCCAAGGGTATGCAGAAGCAGGCCGCCTTCTGGCTGAACCTGTCCCTGCAGCCCGACCTGTTCCTGCTGGACGAGCCGGTGGACGGTCTGGACCCGGTGATGCGCCGCCAGCTGTGGAGCCTCATCATGACCGAGGTGGAGCGGCGGCAGGTGACGGTGGTCATCTCCTCCCACAACCTGCGGGAGCTGGAGGACGTCTGTGACCATGTGGGCGTCATCGACCACGGCACCATGCTGCTGGAGCGCACCCTCAGCCAGCTGCAGGAGGACTTTGTAAAGGTGCAGCTGGTCTTCCCGCCCGAGTGCGCCCCCGTGCTGCCTGGTATCACGCCCCTGCATCACAGCTGCACCGGCCGGGTGCACACCTTTATCCTCAAGTGCGGCGCCCAGGCTGCCGAGCAGGCCGCCCTGGCCGTGTCGCCCGTATTCTATGACATTCTGCCTCTGACGCTGGAGGAGATCTTCATTTATGAGTTGGGAGGTGCCGATTATGCGGTCAAAGAACTGGTCCTTTAAGCTGTCCCGGCCCCTGATCCGCAAGGATTTCACCCGGTTCTGGCCGGTGTGGGGCAGTTATCTTGCCATCTGGCTGCTGATGCTGCCCATCCCCCTGATCACCTTCACGATGGGCGCGGGCTACACCCAGGCCGAACTGGCCCGGGATATCCAGGATTTCCTGGTGGATATCAGCGCCACCGGCAGCCTTGTGATGTCGGCCATCTACGGCGGCCTTGCGGCCTTTGCCGTGTGGAGCTATCTCTACCAGAGCCGCAGCGCCAGCCTCTTCCACGCCCTGCCGGTGACCCGGGAGACCCTCTTCGCCTCCCACTTCACCGCCGGTCTGGGATTCCTGGTGGTGCCCAATGTACTCATCGCCCTTTTGACCTATCTGTGCCAGATGTCTCTGGGATACTTTGACCCCAGTCACCTGCTGTGCTGGCTGGCCGTCACCTGTCTGGAGGGGCTTCTGTTTTTCTCCATCGGAACCCTGGCCGCCCACATGACCGGCAGCCTGCCTGCCATGCCGGTGCTCTACGGCCTGCTGAACTTCGCCGTGGTGGTGTGCGAGACCCTGCTCCATGAATACGCCACCATGCTGTACTTCGGCATCACCTCCATCGACCTGCGCTTTACCGCCCTGTCCCCCTTCGTCCATCTGCTGTCCAGGGATCTCCGGCTGTATCACTACGTTTCCCAGCCCGACGGCAGCACCCGGGTGACGGTCGCCCATTATTTCAACCCGGATTATCTGTGGATGCTGTGCCTGTACGCCCTGGCCGCTTTGGCACTGGCCGCCGCGGCTCTGCTGATCTACCGCAAGCGCACCACCGAAAGCGCCGGCGATGTCATCGCCGTGCCCTGGCTCAAGCCCATCGCCAAGTACGCCTTTTCCTTCGGCTGCGCCCTCACCCTGGGCTGGCTGCTGCTGGAGATCATCTTCTCCGGCGTTGACAACGCCCTGGCCATCCTGTTCTGTCTGATCCTGGCCGGTACGGTGGGCTATATCGTGGCCTCCATGCTGCTGAAAAAGTCCTTCCGGGTGTTCAACCGCAAGCAGCTGCTGGGCCTCCCCGCCCTGTGGGCGGCCCTGGCCCTCATCGTGGGCTGCTACACCTTTGACCTGCTGGGCACCGAGCGCTATGTGCCCGATGAAAGCACCGTTCAGACCGTCAGCCTCAGCTGCCAGTATGACCTTTCGGCCACCCAAAACGATCCTGCTGCCCTCAAGGCCATCACCGATGTGCATCGGGCCATTCTGGCCGAAAAGGACGTGCTCAAGCCCTTTGCCGACAACCGTTACGGCGAATGGGTCACCGTCCGGCTGAACTACACCCTGGAAAACGGCCGGGAGCTCAATCGCCGGTACTATGTGCCCTATGACGACGCCACCGCCAAAGACCCCACCACCGCTTTGGGCAAGGTGGCCGCCCTGCTGGACGATCCTCAGATCATCCTCAAGGAATCCCTGCCCCCCGAAGGCGCTGTCATCGAAAGCCTGTCCCTGAACATGGGCGAGGGCCTGGAAAAGTATGCCTCCCCCACCTGGCAGTATGACCGGGTCACCTATGTGGACACCGCCCACATCCCCGTGCTGCGGCAGGCGCTGAAGGAGGACATCCTGGCCGGCCGTCTGGCCCGCTGGAACCGGGATCTCAAGATCATGGGCGGCGAGATGCTCTGCGGCTTTGAGTTCAGCTATGATATCGATGAAGAAGTCTATGTGAATATGAATCCCAACTCTTCTTCCCTGGAGATCAACCCTGTCTACAAGGCCACCGCCTCCAGCTGGTGCAGCGTCTATCTCTATGATTACGACACCCCCACCGCTACCCTGGAAGCGCTGTACACCCTGGGCTATCTGACGGAGGTCCCCCATGAGTAAGAAAAAGCTGTGGCTGCTCCTGCCGGCGGCGGTCTTTGTGCTGATCGTGGCGGTGATCCTGCTGCTGCAGAGCGGCCCGGCCGACCGGTTCATCATCCCCGACCACATCATCGTCTGTCTGGACGCCGGCCATGGCGGCAGCGACCCCGGCGCCGTCTTTGAGGGCCGGCAGGAAAAGGACGACAATCTGGCGGTGGTGCTGGCCGTCCGGGAGGCTTTGGAGGCCCACGGCGCCGACAATCTAACCGTTCTGCTCACCCGGGAGGATGACACCGCCCTGGGACTGGAGGAGCGGGTGGACTTTGCCAACCGGAATGACGCCACCCTCTTCGTGTCCATCCACCGCAACAGCGGCGGCGGCCAGGGGGTGGAGACCTGGGTCTCGGCCGACGGGCACCGCCCCGAAACCGACCTGGCCACCCTCATCCAGGCCAATCTGAAGGAGGCCTATATCACCAAGGACCGGGGCGTGAAAAGCGGCACCGCCTCCAACCCCCACGCCAGCTATTACGTGGTGGGCAACACCAAAATGCCCGCCTGCCTCATTGAGCTGGGCTTCATCGACAACCAGTGGGACAACATGGCTCTGGACGGCAACCTGGAGTTGTGGGCACAGGCCATTGCCGACGGCATCCTGCAGATGGTGAAGCTGAAATGAGCGCCGTCACCCAACATCTGGGCTCCATGGGCGGCGTGATGCTGCTGGGCCTGCCCCTGTGGCTGCTGCTGCGCACCCTGTGGCTGCTCCACAAACAACAAAGCCCCCGGTGGGGCCGGGAGCTTTTGCTGGCGGGTTTTGTACTGTTTCTGCTGGGACTGGCCTCCCAGACCCTCATCGGCCCCCGGTGGCGGCCCGAAGGCATGGATGTCCTGGACTATGCCCACTACCGTTGGCAGCAGGGCTGGGGCATCAACCTCACCCCCGGCGCCACCGTCCGGGCCATGCTGGAAAAGGGCGGCCGCAGCCAGAAACTCATCAATCTGGCAGGAAATGTGCTGATTTTTGTACCCCTGGGCTTTTTGCCGCCCCTTCTGTGGAAAAAATGGCGGCATCTCTGGGCGACGCTGCCCCTGTGTGCCGGTGTTTCCCTGCTCATCGAGTTCCTGCAGCTCTTTCTGGGCCGCAGCGTGGATGTGGATGATCTCATCCTCAACACCCTGGGCGGCCTGATGGGTTATATCCTGTTTTGTCTGATCCCCAAGAAATGGAGGTAGCCTATGAAAAAGGTACTGTTTGCGCTGACCCTGTGCCTGGCGCTGCTTTGCGGCTGCAGCCGTTCCTATCTGGTGCTGCACTTTGCCCTGCCGCCCGGCGACGGCAGCCAGTTCGTCTTTTCCGACCAACAGCTGTGTCCGGAGAAAAACACCATTCGGATCTCGGCTGCCGCAGGCATCGCAAATGCCGAGGTCCTGCTGGTACCGGCAAGCGGTAACGGCCTCCAGATCGGCCCGCTGCCCCTCACCCAGGAGCAGCCGGTGACTGCCGGGGTGGAAAAAGGCGTCTGGTACCGCATCGGTCTGGCCATGCCCAATGACGCCGGCGGCGCCATCGCTGCCGAACTTCATCTGGAGCACGTGGAAATGCGCATCGAATAACCAAGAAAAAAAGACCCCTTTCGGGGTCTTTTTTCTTATTCGTATGCTTCCAGTTCTTGGGGAATGGTCTTTTTCACGCTGCGGAACACGAAAACCACGCAGAGCAGATGGCACAGCAGGGTCAAGCCCCAGGACACCGGATAAGAGAAGTACAGGCATTCCAGGGTGCCCACCTGCCGGAAGGCGGTGAAGATCCACAAAATACGGAAGCCGCAGGCGCCCATCAGCGACACGGTGGTGGGCAGCCAGGACCGGCCCAGGCCCCGCAGCACACCGCAGGCCACCTCCATGGCGCCGCAGAGGAAATAGGGCTGGGCCACGAAGCTCATACGCAGCAGGCCGAACTGAATGATCTGCTCCCGCAGGCCCTCCTCATCGGAGGCATAAATGCCCAGCAGGGTATGTCCGCCGTGATAGGCCAGATTGCCCAGCACCAGGCCCACCGCCGACACCACCGCAAGACAGATCCACATGACCCGCAGCACCCGTTTGGGCTTGCCGGCGCCCAGATTCTGGCTGACAAAGGTGATACAGGCCTGATAGATGGCGTTCATGCAGGTGTACACAAATCCCTCGATGTTGGCGGCGGCGGCGTTGCCGGCCACCACCACCGAGCCGAAAGAGTTGATAGAGGACATGATGATCACGTTGGACACCGAAAAGAGGCTGCCCTGGATACCGGCAGGCAGACCTACCTTGATCATGCCCATGAGCTTGTCCTTGTAAATACGTACTTCCTTGCGGTTCAGATGACAGCAATCCTCCCGCAGGGTCAGAGCGTGCATCACCAGCACGGCAGAGATCACCTGAGAGGACACGGTGGCGATGGCCACGCCGGCCACGCCCATGCGGAAGAAAATGACGGTGATCAGATTGAGGATCACGTTGACGATGCCGGCCACCGTCAGAATGTACAGGGGCCGCTTGGTGTCGCCCACCGCCCGCAGCACGGCGGCGCCGAAGTTATAGGCGATGTTGAAAGGCATACCGCAGAAATAGATCCGCAGGTACAGCGAAGCCAGGGGCAGCACATCGTCGGGCGAGCCCATCAGCCGCAAAAGGGGCGTGGAAAACAGCAGGCCCACCACACCGGCCATGACACCGATGATCAAACTGGCACCCACAGCGCAGTGCACCGTTTCGGATACCGACTTGTGATCACCGGCGCCGTAGTACCGGGCCACCAGCACATTGCAGCCCACCGAAACGCCCATAAACAGGTTGACCAAAAGGTTCACCAGCGAGCCGGTAGAGCCCACGGCGGCCAATGCCGCAGCACCGGCAAACCGGCCCACCACGATAACGTCGGCGGCATTGTACAGCAGCTGCAAAACGCCCGACAGCATCAGCGGCACCGAAAACCGGATGATCTTGCCCAGCAGCGGGCCCTGGGTCATATTCAGGTTGACCGATCTTGCCATAAGGGCACCCTCCTTTTTCTGACAGCAAAGGCTTCCCAACGGGGACCCGTCGGGAAGCCTCGTGATTTATTCTTCGTCCCGGACGATCCGGGCAGGCAGCTTGCGCACGGTAGCCCACTCGATGCGGTGGTCGGCGATCTCCTCCACCTGGATCTCCAGGCCCAGAGCGGTGACCCGGGGCTTGGTGCCGTCCTCGGGAATGACAGCCAGCTGGCCGAACACCAGTCCGCCCAGGGTCTCATATTCGTCTTCATCCTCTTCGGGGATGTCCAGCTCCAGAGCCTCGGCCACATCCTCCAGGGTCACCGTACCGGCGATACGCCAGCGGTCGTTGCCCAGAGCGGTGATCTCCTGCTCTTCCACCTGGTCAAACTCGTCATAGATCTCGCCCACCAGCTCTTCCAACAGGTCCTCCAGAGTCAGCAGACCGGAGGTGCCGCCGTACTCGTCCACCACGATGGCCATGTGGACCTTCTGCTTCTGCATATCCCGCATCAGGGTGTCGGCCTTGACCGATTCGGGCACGAAAAAGGCCGGGCGCAGGATCTCCCGGAGGGGCTTGGGCTGGGGCAGGCGGGCGTTGAGCAGGTATTCCCGGGTGTTCAGGATACCCACGATGTCGTCCACGTCCTCGCCGCACACCGGGAAGCGGGACAGACCGCTCTCCCGGATGGTATTGACGATCTCTTCATCAGAATCGTCCAGCCAGATCATTTCCATATCGGTGCGGTGGACCATCACGTCCTCCGCGGTGGTGTCGTCGAACTCAAAGATATTTTCGATCAGTTCCTTTTCCTCCTGGTCGATGGCGCCGGTCTCTTCACCTTCGCCCACCATCAGAAGGATCTCATCCTCGCTGACCTCTTCGATCTGTGCCTTGGGGTTGACGCCGCAGATGCGCAGGGCCAGGTTGGCGATGCGCAGCATCAGCCAGCACACCGGCCGCAGCAGCTTTTCCAGCAGATTGGCCAGGGGGAACACCTTGCCCACCATCTGGTCGGCCCGGTGCCAGGCATAGCGCTCGGTGGCCAGGTCCATCAGGGCCACGGCCACAAGCAGCAGGATCACCCAGATCACGCCGCCCACAAACTCCTGCACGGCAGCACTTGCGGGGATCAGCGCCTCGATCCGCTGGATCGCTCCGGCGGTAAGGGGATTCATCACGGCAAAAAAGCCAAAGCCAATGGCGCCCACCCGCAAAGCGGCGCAGAAATCGTCGGGCTCCTGCACCACGGGCAGCATTTTTGCGGCCTTTTTATCGCCTTCCTCGGCAGCGCGGATCAGCTTGCTCTCGCTGCACTCACGGACAACATAGGATGCCAGCGAGCAGAACACGCCCAAAAACACAAACAAAACTTCCAACAACAACCATCGTCCAACAGGGTCTGACAAAACGATCACTCCATTATTTTTTTGATTCTGTGCCTGCACAGTTATCGTTATTATAGCATGGAGCCCGGGGAAAAGCAACGGCCGAAAATCGGCCGAATTGCCGGGAAAACCCTGGAATTTACGATTCGTTCACGGAAAACCCTTGCCTAAGTCACAGATTTGCGGTAAAGTAAATGAATACGATATCTGTTACCCTATGGAGGCAATTGTATGCGAAACTGGCTGCAAAAAGTGATGGCGGGCCGCTACGGCGTGGACGAGTTCAACCGCTGTCTGAATACAACAGCCCTCATTACCCTGGTGTTGTCCATCCTGTTCAAGGGCGTGCTCAGTATGCTCTTCTGGCTGATGGCCATCGTGGCACTGGTGTTCAGCTACTTCCGGATGTTTTCCCGGAACACCTACCGCCGCCGCGCGGAAAACAACGCCTATCTGACCCTGCGCTATAATCTGACCCGCAAGTTCAGCGGTCTCAAGCAGCGTATGCAGCAGAAAAAATATTACCGCTTCTTCAAGTGTCCCAAGTGCGGCATCACCACCCGGGTGCCCAAGGGCAAGGGCAAGATCCGCATCACCTGCCCCAAGTGCGGCGAGAGCTTCGTCCGCAAGAGCTGATGTTCGGCTATGTCATCGCCCGGAAGGATACCCTTTCGGAAGAACAGCTGGCCCGGTACCGGGGCTGCTACTGCGGCCTGTGCCACGCCCTGAAGGAGCACTACGGCAGCCTGCACCGACTGGCGCTGAACTATGACATGACCTTTCTGATCCTGGTGCTGTCCTCCCTCTACGAGCCGGAGGAGCGGCAGGACGCCAAACGGTGCGCCGTCCACCCGGCCAAGCCCCAGGCCTTCTGGCAGAACCGTTTTTCGGTCTATGCCGCCGATCTGACCATCGCCCTCACTTATCACAAGCTGCGGGACGATTGGCTGGATGAGGGCGACCGGCTGAAAAAGGGGCTGATGGACCAGCTCCAGGGCGCCTATGACAAGGTCAAGGCACGACTGCCCCGGCAGTGCGGGCTGATCGAGCGGGAGTTGGATGCCCTGCTGGCCCTGGAAAAGGCCGGCGAGGCCGTCCCCGACAAATGCGCCGCCGCCTTTGGCTGGCTGATGGCCGGACTGTTCGTGGAGCAGGAGGACCACTGGTCCCCGGTGCTGTGGGATATGGGCTTTTTTCTGGGACAGTTCATCTATCTCCAGGATGCGGCGGTGGATCTCCACAAGGACGCCAAAAAAGGCCGGTACAATCCCCTGCTGCTGCTTCACGGCGGGCAGGCGCGGCCCCTGGCCGACTTTGAGCCCATGCTGCTGATGGTGGCCGGACAGTGCGCCGCCGCCTTTGACCGGCTGCCCTTGGTGCAGGACGTTCCCCTGCTGAAAAACATCCTGTATGAAGGCATCTGGACCCGTTATCACGAAGCCCGCTCCCGGCAGGAGCATAAAGAGAATCCGAGTGAATGAGAAGGAGGGAACTCCCGAATGAGAGATCCCTATGAAGTGCTGGGCGTCAGCCGTGACGCCAGCGACGAAGATATCAAAAAGGCCTACCGCAAGCTGGCCAAGCAATATCATCCCGACGTGAACCCCGGCGACAAAACCGCCGAGGAAAAAATGAAAGAGATCAACGCCGCCTATGACGCCATCAAGAACGGTACCGCTTCCCAGTATGGACAGCAGGGAGCCGGCCAGGGCGGTTACGGCGGCTATGGCGGCTACGGCTACGGCGGTTATTCCGGTTACGGCGGCGCCGGCCAGGGGGGCTGGCAGACCTATACCTGGGATCCCTTCCGAGGCTGGACGGCCTACGGCTCCCAGCAGACCCGACAGGACCCCGAGGAGACCCCTGAGCTCCGCGCGGCACGCAACTACATCGCCGCTCGGCACTACGCCGAGGCCCTCCATGTGCTGAGCAACATCGCCGACCGTACCGCCAAGTGGTACTATTACAGCGCCATCGCCAACGCCGGCCAGGGCAACCGCATCCTGGCTCTGGAGCACGCCCGGCAGGCCTGCAAGATGGACCCCGGCAACGCCGAGTACGAAACCTATCTGGACGAGCTGGAGCGGGGCGGAAACGCCTACCGCCAGGCCGGCGGCTACAACCAGGGCATGAGCATGGGCCGCTACTGCGCCAGTCTGTGCCTGTTCAATATGTGTCTGAATGTGTGCTGCCGCATGCGCTGCTGCTGCTGAGATCCGCAAAACAAAAGACCGCCTCAATGAACAGGTCCAGTAAAAACGGACAATAGACAAAAGGCCCCCTGATGTAGGAAAATAAAACTACATCAGGGGGTATTGTTATGTCTAAAAGAAATTATACACATGTACAACACTATCTGCCAGAGATTTTGGCAATGGTAGAGGCTGGCAAGACACAGCGAGAAATAGCCGAGCATTATGGTTTTAAAGATAAGCACGTAGTGAAAAGATTGTTGGAGCGAGAGCGAAAAAACAAACTCCAGCGCATTCCCAAACAGCGAGGTCGCAAACCAGCCAAGACGTTAGCAGAATACAAATATGAAAACAAGCGGTTACTGATGGAGAATAAGTTGTTGCGGGATTTTCTGCAGTCCACAGAAAGGAAGTGAGACCGAAGGCAAAATATGCTGTGATCTATCGTCATCGGAAGGAGTATCCTGTATCTGTTATGTGCAGTTTTTTCGGTGTATCGCGAAGCGGTTACTATGATTTCGTACATAGATTCGGTAAGCCAGAGAAGGATGCCGATCTGGCAGAAAAGATACGGCAAGAGCAAAAGCGAAGCCACGGCACTTACGGATATCGGAGGATGCAAGTGGCATTAGCGGCTAAAGGAACTTATTGCAATCCAAAAACTGTGCTAAGAGTCATGAAAAAGTATAATTTGCTATCAGAGATCCGCCGTCGAAGGAAATGGATCAATATGGGCCAACAACTGCACCGGTATGAAAATCTGCTCAACAGAAACTTCCAGAGTGACAGACCGAATCATAAGTGGGTAACAGACATCTCTTATATTCACACAAAACAAGGGGTTCTTTATCTGTCCATGATTCGAGACCTGTATGACAGCAGTATTGTAGCCTATAAAACCGGCACGGACCAAACAATCAATCTTGTTTTAGACACGATCCGTATGGCTATGCGTAAAGAAAAAAAGAGGGTCGCTGCAGAGCTGCAACTCCACAGCGACCAAGGCTTTCAATATACCTCGCAAGCATATTTTAAGCTAACTCAAAGATACGGTATAACTCCGTCTATGTCAAGACGCGGCAACTGCTATGACAATGCTATGGCAG
>JAFXDF010000019.1 GCA_017521295.1 Clostridia bacterium
ACGGAGAGACCGGTGCGGAATATGCCGAACTGGGGGTCTATGATCTGCTGATCCTGGACGTGATGATGCCGGGAATGAACGGCTACGAGGTGGCACGCAAGGTGCGGGCCAGCCGATGCGCCACGCCTATCCTCATGCTTACCGCCCGCTCCGGCCTGGAGGATCGCATCCAGGGTCTCAACGCCGGCGCTGATTATTATCTGACCAAGCCCTTTGACAGCCGGGAACTGCTGGCCTGTATCAACGCCCTTCTGCGCCGCCAGGGCAACCAGGTGGACGAGCTGGCTTTTGGCAATACTGTTCTGGACCTGGCCTCCGGCCGGCTGGTATGCGGTGAGAAAGCCGTTCGCCTGTCCGCACGGGAGTTCGACGTGATGCGGCTGCTGCTCCAGTCCCAGGACCGCAATCTGTCCAAGGAAGTCATCCTGGCCCGTGTGTGGGGATATGATTCCAACGCCGTGGAAAACCACGTGGAAGTGTACGTGGGCTTTCTGCGGAAAAAGCTCAAGAGCATCGGCTCCAATATCCGGATCGAAGCCG
Organism: Clostridia bacterium; assembly: GCA_017521295.1. Taxonomy (GTDB): domain Bacteria; phylum Bacillota; class Clostridia; order Oscillospirales; family Butyricicoccaceae; genus UBA4644. The sequence goes on from JAFXDF010000019.1 coordinate 541, forward strand.
TTCGCCGCCTGGGCTATCATCTGGAGGTGGGCACCTCGTGCTGAAAAAACTCCGCATCCGCTTTATCTGCATCAATATGGCCATCGTCACCGTCATGCTGGCGGTGATCTTTGGTCTTGTGCTCCATTTCACGGGAAACTCCCTGGAGCGGGAGAGCATCCGCATGATGCAGTCGGTGGGGCAGGGCCCGGCCCATTTGCCCCGGCCGGGCGAACTGCAGGACGGCGTGCGCCTGCCTTATTTTTTCCTGCAGGTAACGCCCCAGGGCGAGCTGAAGGTGGGCGGAAACAGCGAATTTGATCTGTCGGATACCGCATTTCTGCAGGAGATTTTTTCTGCTTCTTACGCGCAGCAGGCGCAAACCGGTGTTTTGGAGAATTACAATCTTCGGTTTTACAAAGCCATCGGCCCCGGGCCCCAAACCCTGGTGTTTGCCGACATGACCAGCGAGCAGGCTACCCTGCGCAATCTGATGCGGACCTGTGTGGCCATCGGTATCATCGGCCTGGCGGGATTCTTTGTCATCAGTTTGTTCCTGGCCCGTTGGGCGGTCAAACCGGTGGATGAGGCATGGAATCAGCAGAAGCAATTCGTGGCCGACGCCTCTCATGAACTGAAAACACCGCTGACCGTCATCCTTACCAATTCCGAGCTGCTGCAGTCGGGAGAGGCCAAACCGGAGCAGCGGCAGCAGTGCGCCGATAATATTTCGGTGATGGCCGGGCAGATGCGCGGCCTGGTGGAAAATCTTCTGGACCTGGCTCGGGCAGACAACGGACAGGTGCAGACCGCCATGGCCCTGCTGGATTACAGCGAGCTGGTGTCCGACTGCCTGCTGCCCTTTGAGCCGGTGTTTTTTGAAAAGGGCATGGAGCTGAAATGTGATATCGCCCCCGGCCTGTTTGTCCGGGGCAGCGACAGCTATCTGCGGCAGGTGGTGGACATCCTGCTGGACAACGCGCAGAAATATGCCTTTCCCGGCGGCGGTGTGGGAGTGACCCTGCGGAAACAGGGCAGCCACTGCCTGCTGGCGGTGGCCAACCAAGGCCCCACCATTCCGGAGGAGGAGCTGAAAAACATCTTCAAGCGCTTTTACCGGGCCGATAAAGCCCGAAGCCGGGACGGCAGCTACGGCCTGGGCCTTTCCATTGCCCAACGGGTGGTGGAAGAGCATGGCGGGCGCATCACGGCCGACAGCCGAAACAACGTGAATACCTTCCAGGTGCTGCTGCCCCTGGCAACGGGAAGAAAGGGAAATAAGACATGAAAAAATATCTCAAACAGTTTGGCGTAGTTCTGGTGGTGGTGCTGGCGGTTCTGGTGCTGCTCACCGTGTTCCGCTTTGTGGGCGCCGACAGCACCCTCACCCGGGAAGTGAAAAAGCTGTGGGGCGTGGAGCTGCCCGGCGGTTACGGTATCGCCTACCGGGCGGCCACCGACACCAGCATGAAAGAGGGCGGCCTGCGCTATCATGTGCTGGCCTATGCCGACGAATCGGCGCTTGCCCACTGGCAGGATTGGGGCGATGGCACCCAGCCCGCCCGCTACGCCGCCACCTGCCTGGAGGCGGCCCAGGAGATCCTCACCGCTCTCAACGTGCCCGGCGGTGAATGGCCCGACGCCGATCAGGTGTGGTACACCTCTACCGAAAACGGCTCCGAGCTGGTGATTTTTTACGATGAGATCCTGACCCAGCTGTATTTGATCGAAAGCTGCAAATAAAAAGAGCGCTGAGAACCTTGGTTCTCAGCGCTTTCTTTTGTAGATTCCCCAGACCCACCCTCACTTTTCCGGCCAACGCCCGGGAAGAAACGATACACAAAATCAATGCAGGTATGCGCGATGGGGGCGTAACGATGGATCGGGATTTGAACCCGCGCCTGCCCTGGGGCGTACCATGCTGCGGCTATGCCTCAGCCGCGGAGGTTGCGTTCGCTCCGGAAAAGCTAACAGCTTTTTCTTTTACAGATCGGTGCTCCAGTTCAGCGCCTGGATGGTGTTGTCCAGAAGCCGCAGCTCACGGGACAGGTTGTCCAGTTCCTTCTGCAAAGACTTGACGTTTACCGTGCTGATAATTTTGATCTCGGTGCCCCGGGCACGGCGGCCGGTCATGCTGGCCTGGTTGGCAAACTCCCGCAGGATCCGCAGACGGAGGGTCAGGGCATCACGGCGGGCGATCATCTGGGTGAGGGTCTCGCCCTGGTGCACCGTGCGGCTGTTGGCCAGGTTGATGGCGGCGGTGAGCTCTTCCAGCCGGTCGATGGAGCGGTCCAGCTGGGCCAGCAGATCCCGGGGATCTTCCGCAGGCGTTTCACCCTCCTGGGTGATGGCGTTGACCGACAGGCGGCTTTCCAGCTGCTGGATGGAGCGGTTCAGATCGGCGCGCTCCTGGAGGGCTTCAGCCAGCTTCATGGAGGGGGCAGGCTGTTCAGCGGTCACCGGGATCTCCACATGAAAAAAAGGGTTTTCCGAAGCGCAGTGCTCCAACAGGCGGAACAGCCGGTCGGCGTAGTCTCCCAGGCTTTCCTGCAGGGCTTCGGGGTGCTCTAGCACCAGACAGGTCTCCTGGTGAATCTCGCTGAGGCAGTCGGCCAGAGCGTCCAGATTGTTTCCGTAATATTCGGGCAGATCCAGCAGTTCGGTCAGCTGCAGATGCAGGCCGGCCTTGGTGCCAATCTGGGTGCAGTCCAGTGTCAGTTTCCGCATTGATTATTCCTCCCCGTACAGCAGTTCAAAGGTCTCGTAGTGGTCTTCGGTATAGTAAATCAGGCCGTCGTTGGAAAAGACGATGCGCTTGGCGCCGCGGCTGTCCTTACCCACCGTGTCGATGTCACATTCGGTCCAGGTGCGGCCCTTGGCGTCGGGCAGGATGCCCTCGTTGTTGCCAAACTGGCTGCCGCCGATGGCCTTGCCGGGGGCCAGCGCATCCAGGGGGCCGTATTCCCAGCCGTACTGGCTGCGGGCCTTGCTCTTGCTCAAAAAGTTGGAGGGCAGTTTGCCGTACAGATGGATGTACAGCGCCACGTTGTCCTTGTCGTCATATTCTCCGTCCTCGGGCAGCCAGGGCTCGGCTTCGGTAGGCGCTTCGGTAGGAGCCTCGGTAGGGGCTTCCGTGGGAGCCTCAGTGGGCGGCGCCTGACTGGGCGGTGTGGTCTGCTCCTCAGCGGGGGCGGTGGAAGGCTGGGTCTCGTCGGGGATGGCCGACGCCACAGCGTCCAGAATACCCAGGGCGGTATCCACCTCGTCGGCGGTACAGGCCGCCATGGAAAGCAGCATCACGGCTGCCAGCAACAAACTAAGCCATTTTTTCATAAGTACACCTCGTTTCTCCCCTTATTATAGAAAACTATGGTAGAAAAGGCAAGAAAAAAGACGGTGCCGGAGCACCGTCTTTTGCGTTTTTTACAGGGTAGCCGCCATAACCGCCTTGATGGTATGCATACGGTTTTCGGCCTGCTGGAAAACGATGGACTGAGGACCCTCAAAGACCTCGTCGGTGACCTCCAGACAATCCAGCTCGAACTTTTCGCAGACCTCCTTGCCCACCACGGTTTTCTTGTCGTGGTAAGCGGGCAGGCAGTGCATGAACACGGCGTCGGGGCCGGCGATGTCCATCAGCTTCTGGGTGATGCGGTAGGGGGTCAGATCACGGATGCGCTTGGCCCAGATCCAGTCGGGCTCGCCCATGGACACCCACACGTCGGTGTACAGGACGTTGGCGCCCTTGGCGGCCTCTTCGGGATCCTCGATGAACTCCAGAATGGCGCCGGTCTCCTTGGCGATCTCCTGGCACTTGTCGATAAGCCACTGGTCGGGGAAGTACTCCTTGGGGGAGCACACCACGAAGTGCATACCCATCTTGGCACAGCCCACCATCAGCGAGTTGCCCATGTTGTAGCGGGCGTCGCCGTAGTAGACGTACTTGATGCCCTCCAGGGTGCCGAAGCGCTCCTTCACGGTGAGGAAGTCAGCCAGGATCTGGGTGGGATGGGCCTCGTCGGTGAGGCCGTTCCACACGGGAACACTGGCATACTTGGCCAGCTCTTCCACCATCTCCTGACCGTAGCCCCGGTACTCGATGCCGTCGAACATGGTGGACAGCACCCGGGCGGTGTCGGGGATGGATTCCTTCTTGCCCAGCTGAGAACCGGCGTCCAGATAGGTGACATGCATACCCAGGTCGTGACCGGCCACTTCAAAGCTGCAGCGGGTACGGGTACTGCTTTTTTCAAAGATCAGCGCGATGTTCTTGCCCTCAAAATACTTGTGGGGGATACCGGCCTTTTTCAGGGCCTTGAAGCCTGCGGCGGTGTCCACCAGCTCGGCGATCTCCTGGGCAGAAACGTCCAGCAGCTTGAGGAAATCCTTGCCCTGCATGGTTTTTTTCAGATTCAGCATAAGGGTCGTCCTTTCTTTTGTGGGGTCTTACAGGCCTTCCACCGCATTGGCAAGGAAGGCGAACTGGGCGTCCAGAGAGGGTGCGGAAACGCTGCCGGGAGAGGTGCGCTGGCTGACGCAGGTCTCCAGAGAAATGGCGTCGAACAGATCCTTGGTGAACAGCTCGGAGTGTGCCTGGTAGGCCTCCAGGGGCAGGGTCTCCAGAACCAGGCCCTTGTTGGTACATTCGGCGACGATCTGGCCCACGATCTTATAGGCCGAGCGGAAGGGCAGACCTTTGCGCACCAGATAGTCGGCCAGGTCGGTGGCGTTGATAAAGCCCTTGGCGGCGGCATTGCGCATGGATTCCCGGTTGATGGTCATGGTGGCGATCATGGGGGTCATCACCTGGAGGCACATCTTGGCGGTGTCCACGCTGTCGAACAGGCCTTCCTTGTCCTCCTGCATGTCCTTATTGTATGCCAAAGGCAGGCCCTTGAGCACCGTGAGGATGCCCATCAGATTGCCGTAGACCCGTCCGGTCTTGCCGCGGATCAGCTCGGCCATGTCGGCATTCTTCTTTTGGGGCATGATGGAAGAGCCGGTGGTATAGGCATCGTCCAGCTCCACATAGCGGAACTCCCAGGAGCACCAGAGGATCAGCTCCTCGGACAGACGGGACAGATGCATCATCAGAAGGGCCAGGGCAGAGCAGGTCTCGGCCACGAAATCCCGGTCGGAAACGCCGTCGATGCTGTTGAGGGTATAGCCGTCCATGCCCAGAGCCTTTGCGGTCATCTCCCGGTCGATGGGGTAGGTGGTGCCGGCCAGGGCGCCCGAACCCAGGGGAGAGATGTTGACCCGCTTGGCGGCGTCGCTCAGTCTGCCCAGGTCACGCTCCAGCATCATGCCGTAGGCCAGCAGATGGTGGGCAAAGACGATGGGCTGGGCCCGCTGCAGGTGGGTGTAGCCGGGAACGATGGCATCGCGGCTGTCCTGGGCCTTGTCACAGATGGCGCGGATCAGCTCGGCGGTCAGGGCACGGATATTGGCGATCTCCTTGCGCAGCCACAGGCGCAGATCCAGAGCAACCTGGTCGTTTCGGCTGCGGGCGGTGTGCAGGCGCTTGCCGGCGTCGCCGATGCGGCGGGTCAGCTCGGCCTCGTTGAACATATGGATATCTTCGGCGGCAGGGTCGATCTCCAGCGCGCCGCTCTTCAGATCGGCCAGAATGCTTTCCAGGCCGGCCAGAATGGCTTCGGTATCTTCGGGAGAGTTGATGCCCTTGGCGCCCAGCATGGCGGCATGGGCCATACTGCCGGTGAGATCCTCTTCGAACATCCGCTGGTCAAAGTGGATGGAGGAGTTAAAATCGTCCGCGAGCTGATCCAGCTGCTTTGCGGCGCGGCCCGCCCAGAGTTTTTCCATAAAAACCTCACAATGATTGGAATTAACACAAAGCCGGCATAAGCCGGCTTTGCGGAAATGGTGTGTGTGAACTTATTCGCCCAGCTTCTTGCCCAGCTTCTTTTCCAGGTTGGCCTTGACCGAGATGGGCAGACCGAACAGGTTGATGAAGCCGGCAGACTCGGCCTGGTCATAGACGCCGCCGTCCTCACCGAAGGAAGCGATCTCAGCATCGTACAGGGAGTAGGGAGAGGTGACACCGGCGTTGATCATGTTGCCCTTGTACAGCTTCAGCTTAACGTCACCGGTGACGGTCTTCTGGGTGCTGTCAACAAAGGCGGACAGAGCCTCGCGCAGGGGAGTGAACCACTGGCCGAAGTACACCAGCTCGGCGAACTTCTGAGCAACCAGGGTCTTGTAATGCTGGGTGTCACGGTCCAGGGTGATGGTCTCCAGCACCTCGTGGGCCTTGTACAGAATGGCGCCGCCGGGAGTTTCATAGATGCCGCGGGACTTCATGCCCACCAGTCTGTTCTCCACGATATCCAGCAGGCCGATGCCGTTGGCGCCGCCGATCTCGTTGAGCTTCAGAACGATGTCCACGGGGGACAGCTTCTCGCCGTTGACGGCAACGGGGTTGCCCTTTTCAAAGGAGATGGTCACATAGGTGGGCTTGTCAGGAGCCTGCTCGGGAGAAACGCACATCTCCAGGAAACCGGGCTTGTTGTACTGAGGCTCGTTGGCGGGATCTTCCAGATCCAGACCTTCGTGGGACAGATGCCACAGGTTCTTGTCCTTGGAATAGTTGGTCTCGCGGGTGATCTTCAGAGGCACGTTGTGGGCCTCGGCATAGTCGATCTCTTCGTCACGGGACTTGATCTCCCACTCTCTCCAGGGAGCGATGATGGGCATATTGGGAGCGATGGACTTGATGGCCAGCTCGAAACGGACCTGGTCGTTGCCCTTGCCGGTACAGCCGTGGCAGATGGCGTCGGCGCCCTCCTGCAGGGCGATCTCAGCCAACTTGACGCCGATCAGAGGACGGGCAAAAGCGGTACCCATCAGGTACTCTTCGTACTTGGCGCCAGCCTTGACGGTGGGGAAGATGAAGTCTTCCACGAATTCGCGGGTGAGGTCCAGAACGATCAGCTTGGAGGCACCGGTCTTGAGAGCCTTTTCCTCCAGACCGTCCAGCTCGTCAGCCTGGCCCACGTTGCCGGAAACGGCGATGATTTCGGGGTTGTTGTAGTTTTCCTTCAGCCAGGGGATGATGATGGAAGTATCCAGACCACCGGAATAGGCCAGAACGACCTTCTTGATGTTTTCCTTATTAATCATAATGTATTCCTCCAATATATCGCAGTTATTATGTCATTCAAACGATGGTATGATTATACAAAATATATGCATAAATAGTCAATGGTTACCCTGCACGAAGATTGTGGCCAGACAGAGAAAATTGTGGGTCATTTTTATGGAAAATCACCAAAACAGAGGCCGCAAACGCCACTTGATAAAACCGGCTTCGCGGTTTATACTGAAAGCATGGGAATTATCATGCATAAAAAGGAAAGATCATGCAAATATTCCGCGCTGTTTTGCGACTGTATAGATAGAAGGGAGGCGTGACCGTGGAAGATACCGCCATTATCCAGCTGTTTTTTCAGCGGGCCGAGCAGGCCATCGTGGAAGTGCAGCAAAAATACGGCAGCTTCTGCCGGACGGTGGCCATGAATCTGCTGCAGCAAAAAGAGGATGCCGAGGAGTGCGTCAATGACACCTGGCAGGCCGCCTGGCAGCGCATCCCGCCGGAAAACCCCCGGATGCTGGGTGCCTTTCTGGGCCGTATCACCCGCAATCTGGCCATCAGCCGCTTTCGGAAGAACACCGCCCAGATGCGCAGCGAAGGCCTCACCGTGCTGCTGTCCGAACTGGAGCACTGCGTTCCTTCCGGCCAAAGCACCGAAGAGGCGGTGGACAGCATCCTGCTGGGCGAGTACATTTCCAAATGGCTGGAGAGCCTGTCGGACGATGACCGGGCCCTGTTCCTCCGCCGGTACTGGTTTGGCGAAAGCCTCCGGGAACTGGCCCGGGAGGTGGGCACCGGCGAGGGCCATCTGGCACAGAAACTTTACCGGCTGCGCCTGCAGCTGAAAAAAGCATTGGAGAAAGAAGGGGTGGTTGTGTGAGCAAAGCCGATAAGATTTATGACGGCATTACTCAGGTGCGGGATGACCTGTTGGAGGAGGCCGAACTACACGTGTTCAAAACCGGCCGACGGCGGTATCGCTTTACTGTGGTGGCCGTGGCCTGCCTGCTGGTCGTCGCCATCCTCACCGCCACACTGCCCGGACAGCCGGGCAGCATCATCGCCCCGGCTGTCCATGCCATGGCCGAGCCCCGGTATCCGCAGATGACCCAGTATCCCAAGGACCCCAACAGTCCCCAATATGACCGCTGGCGCAAAGATGTGCAGGCACAGCGCCGTGACAATGACTTCTCCGGCGAGCTGGAAGGCTATCTCCGGGCGTCCATCCCACAGTTTTTGTCCGGCAGGGAAGGAAAGAACGCTCTGTGTTCCCCCATCAACGTGTATATGGCCCTCGCCATGCTGGCCGAGACCGCCGGAGGCGAAAGTCGGCAGCAGATCCTGGATCTGCTGGGCAGCGACAGCATCGAAAGTCTCCGGCAGCAGGCGGGCGACCTGTGGAATGCCAACTATCGGGATGACGGCATCGTCAAGCGTCTGCTGGGCAGTTCCATCTGGCTCAGCGAGAATTTGGATTACAATCAAACCACCCTGGACACCCTGGCGGGCAGCTATTACGCCGCTGCCTATTCGGGAGAAATGGGCTCGGAGGATATGAACGAAGCGCTCCGGGACTGGATCGACACCCACACCGGCGGCCTGCTGCAGCAGCAGACCGGCAGCATGACCCTGCCGGAGGATGGCGTCATGGCTCTTGCCACCACCGTGTGGTTCAAGGCCAGTTGGGACGGCAAGTTCGGTGCGGAGACCGGCATCTTCCATACGCCCCAGGGTGATGTGGAGCAGGAGATGCTCAAACGCACCTACAACGGCGCCTATTATTGGGGCGATCGGTTCTCCGCAGCGGGAAGGTCTTTCGAGACCGGCAGCATGTACTTCCTCCTGCCTGATGAGGGGGTCACTCCCGAAGAACTGCTGCAGGACGAACAGGCCCTGTCCTTTGTGCTGGACCGGGACAGCCTTGGGGACAACCGGAGAAGTTTGAAGATCCACATGACCGTGCCCGCCTTTGATATCGAAGATCAGATGGCCTTGGTAGACGATCTGCAGGCCCTGGGCGTCACCCATGTGTTTGATCCCTATGCAGCCGATTTTTCGCCCCTTACTGAGGCAGCAGCCGTTGTCAGCGACGTGACCCACGGCGCCCGTCTGATGATCGACAAGGAGGGCTGCGAGGCGGTGGCCTATACCATGGTCGCGGCCCCCGGCGCAGCGCCTCCCGGTGCCGAGATCGAAGAGATCGACTTCACCGTGGATCGGCCCTTCCTGTTCGTGCTCACCGGCGCCAACGACCTGCCCCTCTTTGTGGGCATTGTAAACCAACCGTAAAAAGAAAAGCTGACGGATTTCCGTCAGCTTTTTCTATTCTACCGTCCATCACATTTCGGTCAGGGCACTCAGTATCTCCTGCGGGATGGCGGACGCATCTCCTTTGTGCAAGCGGAGGGTCAGGTAGGCCCCCGTCCGGCCGGGATAGGTCTCCAGAATGCTGTCATGGAGCACCAGCAGTCGGTCGCCTGTGCGGTATTCCTCAAACCGGGCAAAGGCTGTTTTGCCGGACAACGCCACCGGGGAATCCCCCATCAGCAGCATACAGCCGCCGTTTTCCGTTTTGATGCAGGTGCCCACCCGAACAGACAGGTTTTTGACTGCCATAGCGCCAAATATCAGCAGCACAAGGGATAGCACACCGGCGCAGATCATCCATTTTTTCTTCATAAAAACACCTTCCCGGGTCAAAGATGGTCTTTAGACCGGGGCAGGCGCAAAAAAGTTCCCGCAAGTATCTTGACAAATATCGATGTTCGATATATCCTTGAATTAACGATATTCGATATAAAGGAGGATGCCCATGCCCAGAGAAAAGTTTCAGACCCTCACCGAGCAGATGTTTTACATCCTGCTGTGCCTCCGGGAAGAGTGCTGCGGCATGGACATCATGGAGCGGGTAAAGGCCTTCACCGGCGGGCGGGTGACCGTGGGCCCCGGCACCCTGTACCATCTTCTGGATCAGTTTTGCGAAAACGGCATGATCGAAGAGACCCGGGTGGAGGGCCGCCGCCGCAGTTATCTGCTCACACTAAAGGGCCATGCCGCCCTGTCCGGCGAGGTTCGCCGCATGGCGGCACAGCTGGAGGATTACACCCGTGCCTTTGAAAAGGAGGGAGCCAAATGAAGCACCGTTACGAGCTGCCGCTGTATTCCTTTTACGACCATACCGGCATGACCACCCATCTGGAAGAGATGGCCCAGCGGGGCTGGCTTCTGGACAAGATGGGCGGGGTGCTGTGGCACTACCGGAAGGTGGAGCCTCAGCGGCTGCGGTTTGCCCTGGTCTATTTCCCTGAGGTCACCGGTTTTGAGCCCACAAAGCCCGAGGGGCACAGTCGGATGGAGGACCTCTGTGCCGGTACTGGCTGGCAGCTGGCCGCCACGGCCGGCAAGTTCCAGATCTATTACAACGAAGATCCCGACCCGGTGGAACTGGAGACCGATCCCATGACCCAGGTGCAGGTCATCCACCGCACCATGAAAAAGAACTTTCTGCCCAGCTACGCCATTCTGGCTGTGATGTCGGTCTTGCAGCTGGTGATGCAGGTGACCAGTCTGACACGGGACTTTGGCCTGCAGTATTCCGGAAAGGTCTATTATCTCAGCGGCGTTTCCTGGGCGATGATCCCCATCTGGAGCGCTCTGCTGCTGGTCTATCTGATGGAACTGGGAAAATATCTTCTGTGGTATCGTCGGGCGAAAAAGCGTGCGGAAGAGGGGTTGATGACCCCATCGTCCAATTCCCGTTGGGTGCAGACGCTGGCCATTTTTCTGTTGGTCGGTGTCCTGGTCACCTGGATGGGCAGCGGCACCATGACACGGATGATCTATCTCACCCTGTTGGTATTACTGGGCACCATGGTGATTTCTGTTCTGGCCTCCAAACTAATGAAATGGATGCAAGTTACTGCCCGGGTCAATCAGATCGTCACCATGGGTCTGGCAGTGATCTTCGCCTTTATCGCCATTCACACCATGGCGATGAGTGTCATACGCAATGATCGCTCCCAGGAGCAGGAAATCGGCAGTCTTCCCCTGCGGCTGGAGGATCTGGGCCATTCCACCACCGAAAACCGGGTGCATATGGAGGTTCAGGGCACACCGCTGATCACCCGAACCTATTGCCTGCACCGGCCCGACCGGCCCCAGACCACGCCTGAGCTGGAGTATATCATCGCCGATGTGCACGCAAAGTTCCTGTGGAACACCTGCGTGGAGGATTTCCTCAAAAACGGCGCCCAGTCGGTGGATGCCGCCCCATGGCAGGCCGACAGCGCCTGGCGGGTGAACAACCGTTTTTCCTCAGAGGAGTTCGTCTACGTCCTCACATGGGGTGACCGCCTGGTGTGGCTGGACCTGGAGATCGAGCCCACCGACGCCCAAAAGACGATCATCGCCGAAAAACTGAAGCCTTGAAAAAAGCCCCCGAGGTCATCCTCGGGGGCTTTTGTTCTTAAAACCTGTTTCTATCGGGAAAAGGCGTCCTTGTGCTCCTGAAAAAAGTCAAAATAGACCCGCACATTTTCCAGTTCGGTCCAGGGCCGCACCTGTACGGGAAGACTGTCCAGATCATAGACCCTGGCGCCGGGAATGGCCAGCAGGAAGGGGGAGTGGGTGGCGATCACCAATTGACAGCCAAAAAACCGGGCCGAATCGGCAAGAAAGTCGGCCAGCTGCCGCTGATAGGCCGCCGAAAGACTGTTTTCCGGCTCGTCGATGAGATACAGGGCGTTTTCGGTGATGCGCTGGGTGTAATAGTGCATGGCGGTCTCACCGTTGGAAAACATATCGGCGTCCCGGGTCAACCGGGCCTTGACGAACTTGGAGGAAGTTTTGGTTTTGGCGTCGGTGACCGCCTTCCACCGGTCATAATCCTCCAGTGAGGCAAAGGGCCGTGTGTCCCACTTGAGGCGGGTGTATTCTTCCAACAGCTCCTCCCGGCGGGCTGTGATGCCGTCATTCAGCGCCCGCAGGTGCAGCAGGTAGTCGGACACATCGTCCGAGGTGAGGATTTGGCTGTCCAGGGGGATCACGCCGAACTCCGCCCGGCACATGCTAACATAATCGGCAAAAAAGGCGCTGCCGCTGAAGGCCGAATGCCGGGTGAGCCCCAGCTTTTCCGCCAGAATGTTCAAAAGGGTGGTCTTGCCCGAGCCGTTGCCCCCGTACAGGATGGTCACCGGGGCAAACTCCAGAGCGGACAGCTCCTTGGCGGGGAAGATCTTGAAGGGATAGACCCCGTTGTAGCAGGTGCGCTTCTGGTCCATGCCAAAAGCGGTGTCCCTGCTGTCCGGCACCAGATGCAGTTTTCGCACAAACAGATTTCCCATGGCCATCCCTCCTTTGGCCAGATTATAGCACACTCCACGGCAAATAAAAAGCGGCAGGCTGTGCCTGCCGCAAAAAGTTTACAGAAAGCTGCGGATGTCTACCGCAAGCGCTTCCTCCAGATTGATGAGCCGCTTGGCGATATCCTTGGACACCTCGTCGGCGGCTTCGTACTGGTTGAGGTATTTGTTCAGCGACTTGACCCCCATGTTGCAGCCGTCGGTCATCAGATCGGCAATGGTAGCGTCCGACTCGTCC
>JAFXDF010000113.1 GCA_017521295.1 Clostridia bacterium
ATAACTTATCGTCTGTCTATGTAGACCCCCTTGGGGGCGTATGTCGAAACGATGGGATTCCCCGAAAAGCGCACCGCCCACTACCAATATGGCAGTGGGCGGCAAACCACTTTTTGCGTAATCTTTATCTTATTCGGCGGAGATCATGTAGTAGTACACGGGCTGGCCGCCGCGCAGCAGGTTCACATCGGCCTCGGGGCAGATGTCTGCGAAGAGGTCGGCTGCCTTCTGGGCATCCTTTTCCTTCACGTCGGCGCCGTAGTAGATGGTGATATACTCCCTGCCGTCATCCCGGACCTTCTGGGCCAGGGAGGAAAGCAGCACCTTGATGTCCTGGCTGGTGCCGAAGAGGGCGCTGCCGTAGAGTGCCAGATAGTCGCCCTCGTGGATGTCGTAGCCGTCAAAATCGGAGTTCCGGGCGGCGTAGGTGATCTGCATGGTGTCCACCGTGGCCAGAGCCTCGGTCAGCGCCTCGGTATTTTCCTCCTCGGTGCCCTCGGGGTTGAAGTTCAGCATGGCGGTGACGCCCTGGGGAACGGTCTTGGAGGGAATCACGATGACCTTCTTGGGGGTCAGGGCGTCCACCTGTTCGGCAGCCATGATGATGTTCTTGTTGTTGGGCAGCACGAAGACGGTTTCCGCGGGAACCTTGTTCACAGCCTCCAGAATGTCCTGGGTGCTGGGGTTCATGGTCTGGCCGCCGGAGATGATGCCGTCCACGCCCAGGTTCATGAACACGTCTGCCAGACCGTCGCCGGCGCAGACGGAGACGACGCCAAAGGTCTTCTCGGGCTCGGCGATCTTGGGAGCCTTTTCCGCCTCGGTCATCACCTTCTCGGTGTGCTGCAGGCGCATATTCTCGATCTTCACGGTGACGAAGGAGCCGTAGTCAATGGCCTCGTGCAGCGCCTTGCCGGGATCGTTGGTATGGACGTGGACCTTGATGATCTCCTCGTCGTCCACCAGCACCAGGCTGTCGCCCAGGGAGGACAGGAAGTCCCGGAGCTTTTCCGGATCCAGGTCGTTCTCTCGCTGGATGATGAACTCGGTGCAGTAGGTGAAGGTGATCTCGTCGGTGTCAAAATCGTCGAAGTTGGCGGCTTCCTTGGTCTCACCGGCGTTAATGCCATCGGGAACCACCACGTCATCGCCCTGCATGGAGGAGAGCATGGCCTCCAGGGCGAAGACCCAGCCCTTGCCGCCGGCGTCCACCACATTGGCCTTCTTCAGCACGGGGTTCATGTCGGTGGTGGAAGCCAGGGCCACCTTGGCCTCGGCCAGGGCGGCTTCCTGAACAAATTCGATGAAATTATTCTCCCGGGCGGCGTCGCTTGCCTTGGCGGCGGCCAGACGGGCCACGGTGAGGATGGTGCCCTCGGCGGGCTTCATAACAGCCTTGTAGGCGGCGTCCACGCCCTCCTGCAGGGCCTCGGCCCAGGTGGTGCCGTCCACTTCGTCGATGCCCTTCAGGCGCTTGGAGATGCCCCGGAACAGCAGGGACAGAATAACGCCGGAGTTACCCCGGGCGCCCCGGAGCATGGCGGAAGCGGCGGTCTTGGCGGCCTTGTCAACGTTGGGATCCTCCACCTTCCGCAGGTCGGAAGCGGCGGCGTTGATGGTCATGGACATATTGGTGCCGGTGTCGCCATCGGGCACAGGGAACACGTTCAGATCGTTCAGCTGCTGCTTATGGATCTCAATGGATGCGGCGGCGCTGATGATCATTCTGCGAAGATCGGCGCCGTTGATGATTTGCTTCACTTGTCTTTACCTCCGAATTAACCGATCACCATGGAATCGATGTAGACGTTGACGGCACGGACCTCGGTGCCGGTGCACTGGGTAACCACATAGCGGACTTCGGAAATGATGGAAGCGCCCACAGCGTTCAGATTCACACCGTTGTCCACGATGATATGCAGGTCGATGGAAATGGTATTGTCCTCATGGAATTCCACATGGACACCCTTGGAGACGGACTCCTTGCGCAGCAGATGGTACACACCGTCCTTGACGGAGCGGGCGGCCATGCCCTTGACACCGAAGCAATTGGTGGCGGCGGTGCCTACGATCTCGGTATACACATTGGCATTGACGTTGACGCTGCCGTTTTCGGTTTCGTGACGAATCATATTCAAACCTCCGGTTTTAATAATTGAAAATTGAAAGTTGAAAATTGAAAATGAGGAACTATATCGAATTAATTGTCCGTTTTCAATTTTATATTTTCAATTGCGGATGCTTAGATCATGCTCTCTTCCCAGCAGCCGGGAGCCTTCAGACCCATCATGGTGACGATGGTGGGAGCCACATTGGCCAGGCCGTAAGCGCCTTCCTTGATGGTCCAGTCGTGATCCTTGTCGTAGATGATGAAGGGGACAGGGTTCAGGGAGTGGGCAGTGCGGACGGAAGTCTTGCCCTTCTTGGTCTCGGTCATCTGGTCGGCGTTGCCGTGGTCGGCGGTGATCAGCACGGTGTAGCCGTACTTGTCAGCGGCCTCCAGGATGGCCTTCAGGCCGTTGTCCACGCACTCCATGGCGTAGACCACGGCTTCCATGACGCCGGTGTGACCGACCATGTCGCCGTTGGGGTAGTTGCAGCGCAGGAACTGGAAGCGCTTGGAGGCCATGGCGGCCACCATCTTCTCGGTGATCTCCTTGCTCTTCATGGCGGGAGCCTGCTCGAAGGGAATCACGTCGGAGGGGATCTCCTCGTAAACTTCCAGATCTTCGTTGACCTTGCCGGAGCGGTTGCCGTTCCAGAAATAGGTCACGTGGCCGTACTTCTGGGTCTCGGACACGGCGTATTCGTGGATGTCGGCGGCGCAGAGCAGCTCGGTCAGGGTGTTCTTGATGACGGGGGGCTGCAGCAGGTAGTTCTCGGGGATGTTCAGGTCAGCGTCGTACTGCAGCATACCGGCGAACTTGACGCCCTCGTAGCCGGGACGGTCAAACTTGTCAAAGTCCTTCCGGTCAAAGGCCAGGGAGATTTCCTGGGCACGGTCGCCGCGGAAGTTGAACAGGATGACGCTGTCACCGTTGGCGATCTTGCCAACAGGCTCGCCGTTACGCTCGATCACGAAAGCGGGCAGGTCCTGGTCGATGCAGCCGGTCTCGGCACGGTAGGTTTCGATGGCCTCAGCGGCGGAAGCGAAGGTGCGGCCCTCACCCTGAACGTGGGTGCGCCAGCCCTTTTCCACCATGCCCCAGTTGGCCTCGTAACGGTCCATGGTCACCTGCATACGGCCGCCGCCGGAGGCGATGGCGTAGTCCCGGCCCTCGGTGTTCAGCTCTGCCAGAACCTCCTCCAGCATGGCGACATACTCCAGGGCGGAGGTGGCGGGAACGTCACGGCCGTCCAGCAGAATGTGGACATAGGCCTTCTTCACGCCCTCGGCGTGGGCCTGACGCAGCAGGGCGATCAGGTGATGGATATTGGAATGGACGTTGCCGTCGGACAAAAGGCCTAAGAAGTGCAGAGCCTTGCCGTTTGCGTTGGCAACCAGGTCTTTCCAGGTTTCAGATGCGTACAGAGCGCCGTTTTCGATGGACTCACCAACCAGCTTGGCACCCTGGGAGTAGACCTGGCCGCAGCCCAGGGCGTTGTGGCCCACCTCAGAGTTGCCCATATCCTCATCGCTGGGCAGACCGACGGCGGTGCCGTGGGCCTTCAGATAAGTATGGGGGCAGGTGGCCAGCAGGTTATCCAGAGTGGGGGTCTTGGCGACCTTCACAGCGTCGCCGCTGCCGCCGTCACCCTTGCCGACGCCGTCCATGATCACAAGAACAATGGGTTTTTCCATGTTGAATATACCTCCAAAACGATAATTCGCATAATATTTCATAATAACGGTTATGTTATTTTACATCATTTTCGCGCTACTTACAACTGTTTTTTAAAATTTTCCTGAACGCACAAAAAAACTTCCGGGAAATGCAAAAAATGAGTGATTTTCCCGGAAGTTGTTAATGGAATTTTAAGCGAAAGTTGTTTCTGTCAACGAAAGTTACATTATCTGGAATATTTGCCTTTCTTTTTGCCGCCGCCGAATACAAAAGCGCCCAGGATCAGCAGAAGCGCCACGGCACCGATGATGATAAGGCCGATCTTGATGCCGCCGCTGCTGCCGGAGTTTTCCGGCTCCGTGGGGGCAGTGGTGGGTTCATCGGTTTCAACAGGGGCGGTTTCCGGCTCGGTGACGATCTGCTCCGTCACTTCCTCGGTGGGTTCCTCCGTGGCGGGCGCCTGCGTGGTGGGAGGCACGGTGGTGGGCACTTCCGTGGGCTCTTCGGTGGGCGCTTCCGTGGGTGCCTTCGTTTCCACGGGAGGTTCTGTGGGTTCGTAGGGGTCGGTGCCGTCGGAGGCCAGGAACTCGATGCGGCCGTGGAAGGCCTCCTCCAGATCCCGGATGTTACCCACGCCCCAGGGCCGCTCTGCCGGGAAGTAGATCACCGCGTAAGTATCCCAGAGGCAATTTTGCCGGAAGGAGGGGAACTTGCCCTCGCAGTGGAACTGCTTCAGCTTGGTGCAGCCCATAAAGGAGGAGGGGCCGAAGACCTTGAAGCTGGCGGGCAGGTGCACCTGCGTCAGGCCGTCGCAGGAGAAGAAGGCCCGCTCCCCGATCTCGTACACGTCGCTTCCGAACTGCACATCGGTGAGGGCATCGTAATCGGAGAAGCTGTAGGCGCCGATGTAGGTGATGCCGCCGGAAATGATGACGGTTTTGATCTCGTCCTTGTGTTCTGCCCAGGGAGCGCCATCGGGGAAATCGTCCATCGCACCGGTGCCGGTAAGGTTCAAGGTGCCGTCGGAATAGGTCCATACAATAGCCTCGCCGCAGTAGCCGGGAGCCCGCTCCGGACTGGTGGGTTCGGTGACCTCCTCCGCAGAAACCGGCAGGGCGCAGAGCAGCATACATACTGCCAGCATCCATGTTAAAAATTTGTGTTTCATATTGGTTCCTCCTTGTGGGTGGTGCTGTAAATTATCGTTTATGCGCTTAACGAAGGCGCGTCGGAATATGTTACTTTCTTGTGTCCGCACAAGAAAGTAACCAAAGAAAGCGATATAGGGAAGGCGCTGAGTTGATTGCTCCCGCAATCAAAGCCGCCCTTCCCTATATACCTATCCCGGCCCGCATCGCCAGGGTTGCGAAGCACCTTAACGATGGAGCGAGCACAGCAAAAATGTTCCGATTTTTGCTGCGCTGGGAAAGAGTTCTGAGGGACGGCAGAGCGAAAGTCGGAACACTTTCGCGTCATATTGCTAAAACCCGTCTAACTGCCGGTTTAGGAGGGGTGGTACATAGGAGGGGGCGGCTTTGTGAATAGCCCCCTCCTATGGCGGCTTCTTTTGGTTCTTTTCTTGCCGAGGCAAGAAAAGAATACGTCTCCAATGCTCTGATAAACGATAATTTATCATCTTAATTCATGGTTCCTTCGGCCCGGGTGAACAGATCGCCGATGCGCTCTCTCAGAGCAATAGCTTCGGGGGTGTCGGAGGCGCCATATTGGTCGATCCAGTCTGCCGAGGCCTTCTGGGCATCCTTCAGGGTGGTCAGGTCGTAGCTCAGGTTGGCCACCCGGAAGGTGGGCAGGCCCGACTGCCGGGAGCCGAAGAAATCGCCGGGGCCACGGAGCTTTAAGTCCTCTTCCGCGATCTTGAAGCCATCGGTGGTCTTGCAGAAGGCTTTTAAGCGCTGCAAAGTCTCGGGGTTCCGATTCCGGGAGGTGAGGATGCAGTAGCTCTTGGCCTTGCCCCGGCCAACCCGGCCCCGGAGCTGGTGCAGCTGGCTTAGGCCGAACCGGTCCGCGTCCTCGATGACCATCAGCGTGGCATTGGGCACATCCACGCCCACTTCAATGACGGTGGTGGCCACCATCACATCCGCCTCGCCCCGGGCAAAGGAAGCCATGGCCGCCTCCTTTTCCGCGCCCTTCATCTGGCCGTGGAGCAGGGTGATCCGCAGGTCGGGAAATACGGTCTGCTGCAGGGTGTCCGCCCAGACCGTGGCGGCTTTGATGCCCAAATCTTCGCTTTCTTCCACAGCGGGGCAGACCACGAAGCACTGGTGGCCTTCCGACACGTGCTTGCGGATAAAGGCGTTGATCCTGGCCCGGTAGCTTTCGTTTACCAGGAAGGTCTCCACCGGCTCCCGGCCCGGGGGCAGCTCGTCCAGAATGGACACCTCCAGGTCGCCGTACATCAGAAGGGCTAGGGTACGGGGGATGGGGGTGGCGGACATGACCAGCAGATGCACTCCGTCGCCTTTGGCGGAGAGGCGGCTGCGCTGGGCCACGCCGAACCGGTGCTGCTCGTCGGCGATAACCAGTCCCAGATTGTTAAATTGGGTGGCATCGGTGATCAGGGCATGGGTGCCCACAATCACCTGAATTTCCCCGGAGGCCAGGGCCTCCCGGGTCAGCTTCTTTTCTTTGGCTGTCATGGAGCCGGTGAGCAGGGCCACGGTGATGCCCATGGGCTCCAGCAGCCCGCTTAAAGTCTGGTAATGCTGCTCTGCCAGAATTTCCGTGGGGGCCATCAGGGCGCTCTGGCGGCCGTTCCCCGCAGCCAGATACGCTGCCGCCGCGGCCACCATGGTCTTGCCGGAGCCCACGTCGCCCTGGACAAGGCGGTTCATGGGGGCGCCCCGGGTCAGATCCTCCGTGATTTCGGCGATAGCCCGGTTCTGGGCCCCGGTGAGGGTAAAGGGCAGGGCGGAGAAGAAGGGCATCAGGTTGGTGTTTTCGTAGGGCTGGCATTTTTTCTCCGCCCGGGCGGCCCGCATTAGGGAAA
>JAFXDF010000020.1 GCA_017521295.1 Clostridia bacterium
ATAAAAAAATACAGGAGTGTGGAAAAAATGAATGTTTTAGTCATCAACGCCGGTAGCTCTTCTCTGAAGTATCAGCTGCTGAACCCCGAAAACGGTGAGCTGCTGGCCAAGGGCCTGTGCGAGCGCATCGGTATCGACGGCAAGTTCACCTACAAGCCCCAGATCGAGGGTAAGGCCAAGCAGGACGCCGTTGACGTCGCTATGCCCACCCATTCTGAGGCCATCCAGACCGTTCTGAACGCTCTGGTTGACGAGAAGAACGGCGTTATCGCCAGCATGAAGGAGATCGACGCTGTCGGTCACCGCGTCGTCCATGGCGGCGAAGAGTTCAACAAGTCCGTCCTGATCACCGACGAGGTTCTGAAGGCCATCGAGGACTGCAACCCCCTGGCTCCTCTGCACAACCCCGCCAACCTGATCGGCATCCGCGCCTGCGCCGAGATCATGCCCGGTGTTCCCATGGTCGCCGTCTTTGATACCGCTTTCCATCAGACCATGCCCGCCAAGGCTTACATGTACGCTCTGCCCTATGAGTACTACGCTGAGGACAAGGTCCGCCGCTACGGTTTCCACGGCACTTCTCACAAGTATGTTGCCGCCCGCGCTGCCGCTATGCTGGGCAAGAAGCCCGAAGAGTGCAAGCTGATCTCCTGCCACCTGGGCAACGGTTCTTCCGTGACCGCTGTTGACTGCGGCGTTTCCGTGGATACCTCCATGGGCTTCACTCCTCTGGCCGGTGTTTGCATGGGTACCCGTTCCGGCGATCTGGATGCCGGTATCCTGCAGTACCTGATGAACAAGAAGGGCATGAACATCGACGAGATGCTGAACGTTCTGAACAAGAAGTCCGGCGTCCAGGGTGTTTCCGGTGTTTCCTCCGACTTCCGTGATCTGGAGAATGCCGGTAAGGAAGGCAACGAGCGCGCTTCTCTGGCCGTTGATATGTTCAACTACGGCGTCAAGAAGCTGATCGGTGCTTACGCTGCTGCTATGGGCGGCGTTGACGCCATCATCTTCACCGCCGGCGTCGGTGAGAACTCCAAGTCTCAGCGTATGGAAATCGCTTCCGGTCTGGAGTTCATGGGTGTCAAGATGTGCGAGAAGGCCAACGACATCCGTGGCGAAGAGGCTGTCATCTCTGCTGCTGATTCCAAGGTGAAGGTCCTGCTGATCCCCACCAACGAAGAGCTGATGATCGCCATGGACACCATGAACATCGTCAAGTAAATCAACTTTACAACAAAGAACAGCCGGGATTTTCCCGGCTGTTTTTCTAACAAAAAGGAGGGGCGTTATGGAACATCTTGGCACCCAGCGGCTGGAAACCCGGCGGCTGATCCTCCGGCGGTTTGAGCCGGGAGATATGGAACCCATGTACGAAAACTGCTGGCGTCACAGGTCGGTGACGGAGTGGACCAGCTACGCCCCTATGGACTGTCTGGCCGACGTGCAGAACAACGCCAAAATGTTCACCGAAAAGTGGCTGTGCTACGACGATCCCAAACGCTACAGCTGGGCCATTGAGGAAAAAGCCACCAGCCAGGTCATCGGCAGAATGTTCGGTATGGATCCCGATGACAGCATCTGCCAGGTAGACCTTGCCTATGAGCTGGGGCCCGACTGGTGGAATCGGGGACTGATGACCGAAGCGGTACAGGCCGTGCTGACCTTCTTTTTGCAGCAGGTGGGCTTCAATCGGGTGTTTGCCTACCATGCCGCGGGAAACCCGGCCTCCGGTCGGGTCATGCAGAAATGCGGCATGGTGTACGAAGGTACCCTGCGGCAGGCAGGCAAGTGCAACCACGGCATCATCGATGTGGTGTGCTACAGTATGCTGGCATCGGATTATAAAAATAAGGCTGCGGATTGATCCGCAGCCTTTTGTGTTACTCTTCGGTTTTTTCGGGCTCCTGCATGAGCAGAAGCTTTTCGGTGGCCATACGGCTGAGCCCGGCCACCACGGCAAAGGCGGTGACGATGCTGCCCACCCGCTCATCATTAGTCTTGTCCTGGGCCAGCAGGACAGGGGTCACCTGGTTGACCTGCTCCACGAAATACAGGGTGGTGCGGCGGTGCTGCTCCACGAACTGGTCGTAAACCTCCCGGACCTGGGCCTCGGTCAGCGTCAGCGGGATCATCTGCTGAACGTAGGAAATGCTGACGCTGTGCTTCAGACTGCAGATCATCAGCAGATAGGCCAGATGGATGCGGGAATACCGCTTTTTCACCGGGGGCGGCATGATCTTTTTGCGGACATAGTTGTTGACGGCGGCGGAAGTCACCACCGCGTCCATGCCCACCTCTTTGGGCAAAAAGCCCAGATAGTTGTTCACCAGGGCGATGACCTGGTCCATGTACAGGTCCAGGGTGGGAAGCTCCGCCCAGGTGGGAAGTGCGTGCTCGTTGAGATAGGATTCCCACTTGCGCATACGGTGCACCACACGGTCACGGTCAAAATGCATAGTTGCCTCGCTTTACTTTTCAAAACCCACCAGCAGACCGCCCTCCTCGGCGTAGTAGCAGCACAGGCCGGACAGGGGCATGGTGGTAATGTTGGCGGTGGGGAACTCGTTCAGGATCATCTGACGCATCATCTGGGCGCCGGCCTCCTGGAAGGCGTGGCCCAAAATCACACGGCCGCCGGTAAAGCCACGCTCCCGCATTTCCTGCAGCACCAGGCTGTAGGTCTTTTCGGTGCCGCGGCACTTGTGCAGGGGCTCCACCGTGCCAACGGCGGAGGCAATGCCGATCATGCGAATGCCCAGCAGCTTGGCGGTCATGCCGGCCATCTTGGAAACACGGCCGTTTTTGGTGAGGTTCTCCAGGCTGTTCAGCTGGAACAGCAGGGCGGTGTGGGTCATGTATTCCTTCACCTGGGCTACCACGTCGTCAAAGGCCATGCCGGAAGAGGCAAGAACGGCGATCTTTTCGGCGATCAGCGACAGCTCGGGGCCGGCAGACAGGGAGTCGAACACATGGATCTTCTTTTCGGGCGCTTCGGCCAGAACCAGATCCCGGGCGAGAACGGCGCTGTTGTAGCTGCCCGACAGATTGCTGGAAATGGTGATGATATAGGCTTCGTCCACATCCCGGCACAGTTCGGCATATTCTTCGGGACTGGGGCAGGCAGAGCCGGTCTTGCCCTTGAAGCCGTAAACGGCGTCCATCATTTTCCGGGTGTCCAGTCCGGGAACGTCCACGTACTCGGTGTCATCCACCAGAATCCGCAGAGGTGCACGGCCGTAAAGGACATCGGGAGAAATATGGGCCAGAGAAGTGAGGTCGCAGGAGGAGTCGGCAATAATTCTGAACATAACGGTTTGCTCCTTTTGATGTTTTAAATCAAAACATCTAATCTTTAAAATCATTATAGCAAATGCCCAGGATGAATACAAGACAAAAAAAGAAGCGTGGCAGAGAATTCTGCCACGCTTTGTCGATTAAGGATTAAAAATGTTGTTCCAGAAGTTATCCAGAATGCCGCCGTTATCCTCTTCATCGGTGTCCCCGTCGGTGGGCTCTTCGTCGTTGTCGGGCCAGAACTCGCTCCAGTAGGGATCATTGTAGGGGTTGTCGGGGTCATCGGGCGAGCCGGGGAAGGGCCAGTAATTGCTTCCGGGATTGTCGGGGTTATCGGGATCGTACCAGGGATCGGGCTCAGGTTCGGGCTCAGGTTCGGGCTCGGTGTGTTCGGTACAGACCAAATAGGTTTCGGCGCCCGGCTTGAGCAGGCCTTCGGCGATCTGGGCCTCGGTCAACTCATAGGGAGCACAGTACTTCTGGTCGCCGATGGTGAGGGTCTCACCGGCCGCATTGCTGGGATAGGTGCGCTGGAAATTGATCAGGCTGACGGTTTTCTGACCTTCAAGAGGACAGAAATCGTTGGCGATGTGACCGTTTGCACACAGGGTCACCGAAACGTGGCAGTCGCAGTTGCGCTTGGGCACGTCCTCGACGGCCAGATAGGCGGTTGCCACCCGGGTGCCGCGCACATCGGCAGAGCACAGATCGGTGGCCAGACGGCCGCAGTCCAGACAGTAGCTGACCTTGTTCATCTCGGTGCTGAGGGTGAACTGGGCAGGCTCAGCCTCTGCCAGAACGTCGGTCATGACCCGTGTCCAAAGCTCCAGCGCCGGGTTGGTGGAGAACTTCTGCAGGCTCTGGGGCTGGTCAAAGCCAAACCATACCACGCCCACATAATAGGGGGTGATACCGGCAAACCAACGGTCGTTGTCGGCGCTGGTGGTACCGGTCTTGCCGCCCACCTCGATGCCGTCGATGGCGGCCTTTCGGCCGGTACCGGTCTTGACGACGCCAGAGAGCAGCTGGATCATATAGTCACGGGTCTTGGTGGACATGGCCACGGTGGTAACGGGATCGTTGTCCAGCAGCAGCTTGCCGTCGGCATCATAGACCTTGGTGTACAGGATGGGGGTGGTGTACTGGCCATCGTTGACAAAGGCGCTGTAGGCCGCCGTCATCTCCAGAACGGAAACGCCGCTGGTTAGAGAGCCCATGGACAGGGGAGAGACCTCCCGGTCGCTGAACACCCGGTCGTTCTTTTCCAGATGCTCCACCAGGGAGAGACCCAGGTTCTTGGTGGCCCAGTTAAAGGAGCGGTCCACGCCCAGGCGCTGGACCATATCCACAGCTACGGTATTGTAGGACTTTGCGATACCGTTGAGGATGGTGGTGCGGCCGCTGTAGGTACGGCTTTCGTTATAGGGCCAGCCGGTGCCGTCGCCGCGGACGGTGTAATCCTTGGGAGCGTCGTCCACAACGGTGATGGGGGTCACCAGACCGTATTCCAAAGCCGGGGAATAAACAGAAATGGGCTTGATGGCCGAACCGGGGCTTCGCTTGGTGGCGGTGGCACGGTTGAGCACCAGGTCGCCTTCCTTCGCGCCGCGGCCGCCGTAAAGGGCCTTCACATGGCCGGTATAGGGATCCATCAGCACCATGGAGGCCTGGGGATAGGTGCCGTCCTTGCCCAGACCGCCGGGGAAGTTCTCCTCATCCAGAAAAACGGCGTCCATCTTGGCCTGGATCACGGGATCCAGGGTGGTGATGATCTTCAGACCGCCCGACAGCAAAAGCTGTTCGGCCATGGTCTCGCTGTAGCCCAGCTTGGTCTGCAGGTCATCCTTTACCGCCCAATAGACGGCATCCACGAAATAGCTCTGATATTCTTCCTCGGAGGATTCATCCTCGCCGGAAGAGCGATAGGCTTTTACATCTTCCGCCAGAGCCTTCTTCCACTGGCTTTCGCTGATATTGCCGTATCTCTTCATCTCGCCCAGGACGATGGCCCGGCGCTCGGCGTTGGCTTCGGGGAAGCGCTTCAGGTCGTAGCCGTAGGGGTTTTTGACGATGCCGGCGATGGAGGCACATTCGGCCAGCGTCAGCTGGTCAAGTTCCTTGTTGAAATAGGTCTTTGCCGCCTGCTGCACACCGTAGGCACCCTGGCCGAAGTAGATGGTGTTCAGGTACATCTCCAGGATGTCGTCCTTTTCGTACTTCTGTTCCAGCTCCAAAGCGCGCATGATCTCACGGAGCTTACGTTTGACCGAGGTGTCCTTGTCGTCGGTGAGGTTCTTGATCAGCTGCTGGGTGATGGTACTGCCGCCGCCGGTGAAGTCGTCCAGCATACCCGTCCAGTTGATGGTGGCGCCGATGGTGCGCTTCCAGTTGACGCCCTGGTGGGTGTAGAAGCTGTTGTCCTCCACCGAGATAAAGGCCAGCTGCAGCTGCTTGGGGATATCCTCCAGATCCACCCAGACACGGTCCTCCATGCCGTGGAGCTTGTTCAGCTCCACCTCTTCACCGGTCTCGGGATCCAGATAATAGATAAAGCTGGTGAGATTCAGCCGGTAGCTGTCCAGATAGATTTCCACGTCATTGCTGACGTACTTGTTGATGTAGACGGCGAACACCATGCCGCAGATGGCCGCTGTGGTGAGACCCACCAGAAGGATGGTCAGCAGCAGAAAGCCAAGGGCACGGAAGGGCCGAAAACGTCTTCTTTCTTTGCTCAAAATCAAAACTCCTTTCGTCGGCTGCAAAAGCGCGGCCGGGAAGCAGGTTTACATAACAATACATCATGCATTATATCACATCTCTTTTGAAAATTCACCTTTAAAAAAGATAAATTTGTATGAACAGGGGAAAAACGGGCAAACTTTTAGCAGCAAAGGAGGGGTGATATGGGTTCGGTCTGGCTGAAACGGGTGCTGCTTGCCCTGGCGGTGGTGCTTGCGGTGGTGAGCATCATACAGGTGGTGCGCCTGGCGCCCGTGCCCGCGCCTCCTCCCCAGGAGGAAAACGCCCTGCTGCCCGCTTTGGAGCCGCAGCCGGTACAGCTCGAGCCGCCCACCCCGACTGCCCGCTGGACTTTAGGCGTCTGGCAGGGAAGAGTGGCGGTGTTCGAAGGGGAAAGCGCCGATCCCGTCCGGGTGATGGAGACTCCGGTTTCCGCCCTGCCCGAGGCCGACCGCAGTGCGCTGGAGGCCGGCATCCCGGTGGATGACCCGGTGGTTCTGGCCGGGCTTTTGGAGGATTACGGCTCTTAGACGGCAAACAGTTCTGTTTTGTTCCATCTTCGCATAAAGTGGACCATGCGGAGGTGGCATGATGAATATCTACACAATTAAACTGACCAAAAAGCATTTGGTGGCGGCGGTGCTGGCGGTGGCAGCGCTTGTGGCTGTACTGATCTTACTGCTCCCCGGCGGAGAGGCCGCCGAGACCGGCGCCCCGGTGACCATCAAGACTCCCGAGGACTGCGTGCAGTACCTCACCGGGCTGGGCTATCAGCTGGATGCGGCCTCCTGCCGCAGCAAAAAGGTCCAGATCCCCAAGGAATTCGACGCCGTCTATCAGACCTACAACGATATGCAGAAGGAATGTGGCTTTGACCTGTCCAAATACGCCGGGAAAAAGGTGGAGTTGACCACCTGGGCGGTCACCAACTGGCCCGACGGGGAAGCGGTGCTGGTGGATGTTCTGGTGTACAAGAACAAGGTCATCGGCGGCGCAGTGTACACCGCCTCGGTAGAGGGCTTTATGTACGGTCTGCAGCCCATGGAAAACCAGCCCAAATCTTAAAAATCAGAAAAACGCCTCCGGGGGCTTTCCGGCAGGCGTTTTTTGCGTTATAATAAGGAAAAACATCCCTTTGGAGGTAGACATAGATGAACAAACCGACACTTTTGGTTCTTGCAGCCGGTATGGGCAGCCGTTACGGCGGTCTGAAGCAGATCGACCCTCTTGGCCCTAACGGCGAGATCATCATTGATTATTCGGTCCACGACGCCATCCTGGCCGGTTTCGGCAAGGTAGTGTTTGTCATCAAAAAGGAGCTGGAGGAGACCTTCCGTGAGGTCATCGGCAGTCGGTTCGAGGGCAAGATCGACGTGGAATACGCCTATCAGCAGATGGATGACCTGCCCGGCGGCTTTACTGCACCCGAAGGCCGTGCCAAGCCCTGGGGCACCGGCCATGCCGTTTATGCCGCACGCAACCATATCACCGGCCCCTTCGGCATCATCGGCTCGGACGACTTTTTCGGACGGGATACCCTCATGCAGCTGGGCAAGTTCTGCGCCGAAAGCTGCGACGGCACCCATCTGGGCATGGTGGGCTTCCGCCTGGCCAACACCCTCAGCGAAAGCGGCAGCGTCTCCCGTGGTGTCTGTGAGGGCGAAAAGGGCTTTTTGACTTCGGTCACCGAGCGGCTGGATATCCGCCGGGACATCAGCGGCGTCATTTCCTGTGTGGGCGGCGACCGCCGTCTGGTGCTGAAGGACAATGCACCCGTTTCCCTCAACGTGTGGGCCCTGCACAGCGATGTGTTCTCCATCATGGAGGAGGACTTCGCCGCCTGGCTGAAGGAAGGCTCCGGCGACCCCCTGAAGCGGGAGTATTATCTGCCCGCTTTTGTGGATATGCTGGTCAAAACCGGCAAGGCTTCGGTGGCCATGCTGGATACCACTTCCAAGTGGTTTGGCGTCACTCACCAGGCCGACAAGCCTCAGATGCAGGCCGCCCTCCAGAAGCTCCATGAGGACGGCACCTATCCAAACCTGCGGTAAACAACAAGAAAAAGCACTCCGAAAGGAGTGCTTTTTTGTTAGATCACAAAGCTGAAGGCCACGCCCTTGAGGGTATTGTAGGCCGTCACGCGGCCGCCGTGAAGCTCGATGATGCTTTTGGAAATGGCCAGGCCCAGGCCGGTGCCCTCGCCGCTGCGGGCGGTGTCTGCCCGGTAGAAGGTGTCCCACAAACAGGCCAGCACTTCCTGGGGCAGGGGATCACAGTCGTTCTCCATGGTAAACCGGGTCTTTCCGTCGATGGTCTGGAGTTTCACCATGATGTCTCCGCCAAACCGGGCGTATTTGACGGCGTTGGTGGCCAGATTGGTGATGACCTGCTCCATGCGGCCCTCGTCGGCTGTTACCCGGCCGTCACAGCGGAAGTCAAAGGTCACCTTCAGTTCCTTGGCCTCCACCGCCAGCTTCAGCCGGTCAAAGGTGTTCCGGGTCAGATCACACAGGCTGAACTGATCCTGAGCAAGTTTGACCTTGCCTGCCTCCAGACGGGAGAGATCCAGCATTTCCAGCACCATGCCGTCCATCCGCTGCACCTCTGAAAGGATGACCTGGAGGTACTGCTCCCGCTTTTCCTCATTGATGTGTTCCTGCAGGCCCTCGGTGTAGCTGTGGATCACCGCCAGGGGCGTTTTCAGCTCATGGGCGATGGCCGAGGTCATCTGCCGCCGATTTTCCTCGGCCTCCTTAGCATAGTCCAGGGCCTTGTTCAGCCGATCCAGTTCTTTTTCGCTGCGGTAACGATACTTCTGATTGTTCTCATAGTGCTCCGCAAGCTTGTTGATCTCCTCAAAATAGCGCCTGTTTTTGGTGACAAGCGGGGGAGTAGTCCAGTTTTGTGACATTTTATAATTCAGCTCTCGCAGTGGCATAATCAAACGCCGTTTCATCGTCCTGCGCAGCAAAAGGGTCAGCAGCACGGCAAAACCGAAGGTGCCCAGATAGATCCACCGCAGCCGCTCCATGGCAGACAAGACCGGCTGTGTGCGGATGGCAAAGGCGAAAATCAGATCTTCCCCTTTATCGGTTGTGACGGAGGTACGATACCACAAAATGGTGTCAAACAGGGAGTTCGTATAGTAGATCTCATCCATATACCCGGTTTCTCGGTGATCTTCACTCTGATAATGAAGTAAAAGATCCAAAAGCGATTGGGAGGAAAGGCCCCGGCGCATGACCTTGCCGCCTGCCGCATAGGGCAGAAAATCGCTGCTCCCCATATAGACCTTCTGCGCCTTGGAAAGGTCGGCACCGGGAACCTCGTAAAGGCGGATCAGGTTCCCCAGATAATGATGACAATCCACAGCCACGGGAATGAAGATGCCATTTTCCCAATCGCCGTACAGGGTAAGTTCACTCCAGAAGGGATACACCTCGCCGGGGTGTTTGACATAGTATTCCGGATCCAGATCGGCGATGAGGTAGGGGGAAGGACCGCTCGAAGGCCGCCCCACGATGGCATCCCCGCTGTGTGTGATCAGGTTTCCGTCTTTGTCCAGAACGGCGGCCGCGATTTGGAACGGGGTGCCATAATGTTGATAGCGCTCCGACTCGCTGTTGTAATAATGATCAAGCAGAAGTTTGGAATAAAGCCGGGTGTCTGTTTTTAGCGCTACTTCATACCGGGAGCCGTCCGGGTAGCTTTTTGAAAAAGTGACGCCACGGATGACGTCCGTGTGGATCACGTGGGTCATGGTCTCAATTTGAACGGCTGTGTTTTCGGTCACAAGCACCATGCAGACAAGCCACAAAAGCGCCATAAACAGCGCCAGCCTGCCCGTCAGCGTGGACAGCGCCTTTTTCTGTTTGCGTTCCTTGCTCATCCCTCCACCTCCAGCTTATAGCCGGCCTTGATGACCGTCTTGATGCAGGAGGCCTGCTGGCCCAGCTTTTCCCGCAGGCGCTTGATGTGGGTGTCCACCGCACGGCTTTCGCCTTCGTAATCATACCCCCAGCACTTTACCAGAAGCTGCTCACGGCTCATGACGATGTTTCGGTTGCGCATGAGACAGACCAGCAGGGAATACTCCTTTGGGGTCAGGGCGATTTCTTTTCCACCGGCAAAAACCTTTCGGGTGGACAGCATCACCGAGATCCCGGCGGCCTCCAGCCGATCGGTGGTTTTGAGGTTGCCACGGCTGCGGCGGATGAGGGCCGTCAGCTTGGCGTACAGCACCGACATGGAAAAGGGCTTGGTCACGTAATCGTCAGCCCCAAGTTCATAGCCCAGCAGCTTGTCCTCTTCATCGGACAGGGCGGTGAGGAAGATGATGGGCACGTTGGAGCGTTTTCGCAGGGCTCGGCATACGCTGAGGCCGTCCAGACCGGGCATCATGATGTCCAGCAGAACGCCGTCGAACTCCTTTTCGCAGGCAAGCTCCAACGCGGTAAGCCCGTCGGGGGCGGCAGTGGGGAAGTCCCCCTTGCTGAGGAAATAATCGCACAAAACCTCCCGCAGGCGGGGCTCATCTTCGGCGATGAGGATCTTCAGTTCCATACCATCCACTCCTTTCAGCTTGAGTATAGCACATCGGTGTGTATTTTGTGTGACAAAATAAAAAACCGGACGGAAAATCCGTCCGGTTTGTACGTTAAGATATTAGCCCTGAGGGATGGAGTAGTTGGGAGCTTCCTTGGTGATATAAATATCGTGGGGATGGCTCTCCTTCAGAGAAGCGGCGGTGATGGTGATGAACTGGCCCTTCTCCTGCAGCTCGGCGATGGTGTGAGCACCGCAGTAACCCATACCGGAGCGCAGACCGCCCATCAGCTGGAAGATGGTCTCGCTGACGGGGCCCTTGTAAGCCACGCGGCCTTCCACGCCTTCGGGAACGAACTTGCGGGTGCCGGACTGGAAGTAACGGTCGCCGGAGCCCTTGTTCATGGCGCCCAGGCTGCCCATGCCGCGGTACACCTTGAACTGACGGCCCTGATAGATCTCGGTCTCGCCGGGGCTTTCCTCGCAGCCGGCCAGCAGGGAGCCCATCATGACCACGTCGCCGCCGGCAGCCAGTGCCTTGACAACGTCACCGGAGTACTTGATACCGCCGTCGGCGATGACACAGATGCCGTGCTTCTGAGCCTCGCAGGCAGCGTCGTAAATGGCAGTGATCTGGGGAACGCCGATACCGGCAACCACACGGGTGGTGCAGATGGAGCCGGGGCCGATACCCACCTTGACGCAGTCAGCACCGGCGTCGATCAGAGCCTTGGCACCTTCGGAGGTGGCGATATTGCCGGCGATGATGGGAGTGCCGGGGAACTTGGCCTTGACCTTTTTCAGGCACTCCAGAATGTTCTTGGAATGGCCGTGGGCAGAGTCCAGGGTCAGAATATCGGCACCGGCGGCGATCAGAGCGGCAGCGCGCTCCAGAACGTCGTTGGTGACACCGATGGCAGCGGCGCACAGCAGGCGGCCCTGGCTGTCACGGGCGGTGTTGGGATACTTGACGGCCTTTTCGATATCCTTAATGGTGATCAGACCCTTCAGAGCGAAGTTGTCGTCCACCAGAGGCAGCTTTTCGATCTTGTGAGCGGCGAGGATCTTTTTGGCCTCAGCCAGAGAGGTATTGACGGGAGCGGTGATCAGGTTGTCCTTGGTCATCACTTCGCCGCAGGTGAGGCTGTAGTCCTCCTGGAACTTCAGGTCACGGTTGGTGAGGATACCCACCAGCTTACCGTCTTTGCAGATAGGCACACCGGAGATCCGGAACTTACCCATCAGCTGATCGGCGTCGGCCAGGGTATGCTCGGGAGACAGGAAGAAGGGTCGGTTGATAACACCGTTTTCAGAGCGCTTGACACGGTCCACCTGGTCGGCCTGCATCTCGATGGGCATGCTCTTGTGGATGACGCCGATGCCGCCCTCGCGGGCGATGGCGATGGCCATCTGAGACTCGGTAACGGTGTCCATGGCAGCCGAAATGATGGGCACATTCAGCTTGATGTCCTTGGTCAGATTGGTAGAAAGATCTACCTGATCGGGGGTAACGTCGCTTTCGGCGGGCACCAAAAGCACGTCGTCAAAGGTGATGCCTTTCTTGCCGAATTTGCTGTTAAAGTCAGAATTAACCATTCTATCTCTCCTTCACAAAATCGTAAACGTATTTATCAGATTATTAGATAAAATATACTCCTTTTTTGTACATGTGTCAACGAAAAATCACCATATTTTTTGCACAGAAATCCTGTGAAAAATCCTTTGACAGTTGTGGACGGTGCGCATACAATAGAAGTGATCACAGGAGGGAGGTGCGCCATGGAGTACGAGGGTCAAATCTGCCGTGCGCCAATGGAACGGGCGTCCTTTATGCTGCCAGTGGCTGTGGGCTGCTCCTACGGCGGATGCCGGTTCTGTATGCTGTTCCGCCATTTGAACTGGCGTGCCCTGCCGCTGGGACAGATCCAGGGAGAGCTGCAGCGGGTAAAGCTGGCCGGCGGATCCCCAAAACAGGTGTTTCTGGGTGACGGAAACGCTTTTGGCCTGCCAACAGATCATTTGCTGGAGATTTTGCGAATGATTCGCCAATATTTCCCCTCGGTTGAGGCGGTCAACATGGATGCCACCGTCACCAACATTGCCGAAAAGTCCGATGGGGAGCTGAACGCTCTTTTTGAAGCCGGTGTGCGATGCCTGTATCTTGGGATCGAAAGCGGTCTGGAGGATGTACTCCGGTTCATGAACAAGGATCACACCATTCCCCAGGCCTATGAGCAGATCGGGCGGATTCAGCGCCTGGGCTACACCTATGCCGCCCACATCATGACCGGCATCGCCGGAAAAGGAAGAGGAGAAGAAAACGCCCGGGCGTTGGCGGCCTTCCTCAATGAGACCAGGCCCTGCAGCGTCACCAATTTTTCGGTGTTTCTCCATCGTCGGGCGCCCTTGTGGAGCGACATCGAAGCCGGGCGGTTTTTGCCGGCCGACGAGGCGGAAAACCTCCGGGAAGAGCGGGTGCTGCTGGAACATCTGACGGTGGACGGGCTGGTCTATGACGGCTTTCACGACATGATCGAGGTGCGGATACGGGGAAGTATCCCCCGGGATCGGGAAAAGATGCTTGCAAAACTGGACAAGGCCATCGGGGACAGAGCCCATCTGCCGCCGGTGTACGCCTTTGTTGAATAAGAAAAAAGAGGGATATTATGAACTATCCGATACTGCCCTGCGGTGACTGTGCCGTCACCGTCCAGGTGGGATATGAGATTTCGGAAGAGACCAACCGAAAGGTGGTCTCGCTGATGCGTGCCCTGGCCGAAGCGGCCATTCCCGGCCTGCGGGAGCTGGTGCCCTCCTACAGCGCCGTGTGTGTGCACTATGATCCGGAGCAGATTTCCTATGAGCAGTTGCTGGAGCGCTTGAATGATCTGGAAATCAAGGAACTGTCAAGCGAAAGTGCTTCACAGAAAATTGTGGAGATCCCGGTGTGCTACGGCGGCGAATATGGGCCCGATCTGGCCTTTGTGGCAGAGCACAACGGCCTGTCTCCCGAGGAAGTCGTGGCCATTCATAGCGGCGGAACCTACCTGGTGTATATGCTGGGCTTTCTGCCCGGATTTGCCTATATGGGCGGCA
This sequence comes from Clostridia bacterium, assembly GCA_017521295.1. GTDB lineage: Bacteria > Bacillota > Clostridia > Oscillospirales > Butyricicoccaceae > UBA4644. The sequence continues at coordinate 13,681 of JAFXDF010000020.1, forward strand.
TGGATGAGCGCATCGCCACCCCTCGCCTTGCCTCTCCCCGGGCCAGGATCCCTGCCGGTTCGGTGGGCATCGCCGGCGGCCAGACCGGCATTTATCCGCTGGCATCCCCCGGCGGCTGGCAGCTCATCGGCAGAACGCCGGTGAAGATGTTCGCCATGGAAGGGGAGACCGGCCGATTCGCCCTGTCGGCAGGTGACCGGGTGAAGTTTGTGCCCATTTCGGAAGAACAGTACCGGGAAATGGAGGGGGAAGTATGATGGAGATCCTTCGACCCGGCCTTCTGACCACCGTTCAGGACGGCGGAAGAATGGATTACCAGGCCTTTGGCGTCCCGGTGTGCGGCGCTATGGACTGGATCAGTCTGGCTGCCGCCAACATTCTGGCAGGCAACGAATGGGACACGGGTGCCCTGGAAATCACCGGCATGGGCCCTGCCATCCGGTTTGAGCAGGACTGCGTGTTCGCCCTGGCGGGCGCCGACTTTTCCGCGACTCTCGCCGGACAGCCGCTTGCGCCCAACGGTGCATGGCTGGCCCACAAGGACGATGTTCTGGAAATGGGCGCAGCAAAGGGCGGATTCCGTACTTACCTGGCGGTTGCTGGTGGGCTGGATATCCCGAAAGTGATGGAAAGCCAAAGTACTTGTCTGGCCGCAGGATTCGGTGGTTTTGAGGGCCGTGCGCTGAAAAAAGGCGACCGGATCGGTCTCCGTGAGCCACAGCTTTGGCTGAAGGGCCTGCCGCAGCGGATGATCGACCCGCTTTATGATCCCGACGCCCCTGTCCGTGTGGTGCTGGGCCCTCAGAATGAGGCTTTTTCCCAACAGGGCATCGAGACCTTCTTTGAATCGGAGTATAAACTGGGCGTTCAGTGCGACCGCATGGGATGCCGCCTGGAGGGCCCCTCCATTGCGCTGAAGGAGGGCCGTTCCCCCAACATTTTGTCTGACGGCATTGTCATGGGAAGTATCCAGATCCCCAACGGCCAGCCCATCGTGATGATGGCCGACCGGCAGACCACTGGCGGCTATGTGAAACTGGGCACGGTGATCACCGCCGATCTGCCGCTGATGGCCCAAAAGCGCCCCGGCGACACCGTTCGGTTTGAACAGGTCACTGTGCGGCAGGCGCAAGCCGCAAGACTTTACAGGCAACGGAAACTCAAGAATCTTCAGGGCGAGCTGGATCGTTTTGACAGGTGGTGACCTATGGATAAACAGCTTTTGAAACAAGCCCTTACAAAGTTCTTTGCAGGGGTTATTCTCATGGGCCTGCTGCTGTTTCTGCCGGCAGGCACCTGGCAGTATCCCGGGGCCTGGCTGCTGTGCGGCCTGTTGTTTGTGCCCATGTTCGCCGCCGGCCTGGTCATGCTGAAGAAGGCTCCCGATCTGCTGCGCAAGCGCCTGGATGCAAAGGAAAAGCTTGGTACCCAAAAGGCCGTCATCGGCCTGTCAGCGCTGATGTTCGTGGGCGGCTTTGTGCTGGCCGGTCTGGATTTCCGGTTTGGCTGGACCCGGGTGCCTCTATGGCTGACCCTGGTGGCTGCGGTACTGTTCCTTGCAGGCTACGGCCTGTTTGCCGAAGTGTTGCGGGAAAACGCCTGGCTGTCCCGGACGGTGGAGGTCCAGCAGGGGCAGCAGGTGGTGGACACAGGCCTGTACGGCCTGGTGCGGCACCCCATGTATTCGGCGACCCTGCTGCTGTTTCTTGCCATGCCGCTGATCTTGGGCTCCTGGCTGTCCTTTTTGGTGTTTCTGATCTATCCGCCCACCATCGTCAAACGGCTGAAGAGCGAGGAAGAACTGCTGAAACGAGAACTTTTAGGCTACGAAACCTACTGTGAAAAGGTTAAATACTGCTTGATTCCGTATATTTACTAATCAAAAAGGAGCTGCCATAGCAGCTCCTTTTTCTTATGCTTTTTGTTTTTCGTAAAACCGGATGGACAGGCGGATGGAAAGAAGATTCACCACCGCAGTTATGGCCAACAGAATAGGGAAGACCGCCATGGGATGCATCTGCAGCGTGGGCAGATCACCCGGCTCCAGTCCGGCGGAAATGCCCGCCAACAGGCCAACCGTCAGAATATAGGCCAGACGGCCCTTTTCGGTGCCGAGGCGGATCATCACCGGCAGAAGGACGGAAAGAATGATCGCGCCCACACAGGGCAGCATCAAAACGGTGACCACCAGATCTTCGGCCGTGCCGCGGGTAAAAATTACCTGGGAAATGCAGGACAGCAGCGCCACAGCGCCTGCACCGATATAACCCAACAAATATTTGCTGACCACGATCTGCCGGGTGGTATAGGGCATCATGGCGGAAAGCTGATTCCACTTGCTGCGCTCGTCGTAACTGAGGGTGGTGATGGGCAGCATGATCACATAGATCATGGAAAAGGCCGAGGCTGACAGGCCGGGCATGACACAGAAAATGATCAGCGCCAGAAGCAGGAACTTCAGTTGCTTGCACAGCACATAACCGTCTTTCAAAAGCAGGGCTTTCATCTGGCGTCCTCTCCTTTCGCAAGAAACAGAATGACTTCTTCCAGCGACGTTCGCTCGGGGGTGACAAAGTCGGGCAGCAGCGACCGACGAGCCAGAATTTCGGTGCCGTAGGGACCGTAGCGGCGGCCCACCACAGCGGCAGGATCCATGGCCTCGGCCTGCTGGGCTGTTACGCGCACGATGGCGTATTCCTCCAAAAGACGGTCCTTTTCCTCAAAAAGTACCAGCTTACCCCGGTGGAGAAAGGCGATATAGTCGCAGATCTTCTCCAGATCGCTGACAATGTGGGAGGACAGCAGGATGGAATGATCCTCTTCCCGGGTGAACTCGTTGAAAATATCCAGGATCTCGTCCCGAACCATGGGGTCCAGGCCGGAGGTAGCCTCGTCCAGCACCAGCAGCTTGGGCTTGTGGGACAGGGCAACGGCGATGGCGAGCTTCATGCGCATACCACGGGAATAGTCCTTGAAGAGTTTGTCATGGGGCAGGGCAAACCGCTTGAGATATCCCTCAAACAGGGGCTGTTCCCAGTTGCGGTAGGTGAGCGCCATGATCTTGCCCACCTGTTTGGCATTGAGCACCTCGGGGAAATAGGCCTCGTCCAGAACGATGCCGATGTCCTCTTTGACGGCGGCGAAGTCGGGGCTTTGATTGTCGATACCCAGTACGGTCATGCTGCCGCCGTCGGCCTTGGTGGCACCCATCAAAAGGCGGATCAGGGTGCTCTTGCCGGCGCCATTTTCGCCTACCAGACCCAGAATGGCGCCCCGGGGGAGGGAAAAGCTCACTTCCTGCAGGGAGAAACCGGGATAATGTTTGGTGACTTGCTTTAATTCGATTGCGTTCACGATGCTCACTCCTTTTCCAGCATACGGATCAGATCGATGACTTCTTCGGTGGAAAGGCCGCAGACCGGCGCCAGGCGCAACGCCTCCTGCAGGTGTTCTTCCAGCTGCAGCAGGTGCTGCTCCCGGAGCACCTGGGTGTTGCCCTGGGCTACATAGCAGCCCTTCCCGGCCACGGTATAGAGATAGCCGTCCTTTTCCAGCTCGTCATAGGCGCGCTTGGTGGTGATGACGCTGATGCGGAGATCCTTGGCCAGCGCCCGGATGGAGGGCAAAAGCTGTCCCGGCTGCAGGGCGCCAGAAAGGATCTGGGCTTTCAGCTGGGTATAGATCTGTTCGTAAATGGGACGGTCGGTTGCGTTGCTGATGATAATATGCAAGGGATCACCTCCAACTGTTCATATACAGTATATACAGTTTGCGCACAGTTGTCAATGAAAAACTGCCCGGACGCTGTATGCGCCGGGCAGTCCTGCTTACCATTTATTATGTACTTTTTCGGCAAAACCCACGAAATCCCGGAGTTTGATCTCGGTGCCGTCGTCCAGCACCATTTTGCCGGTGAATTTTCCAAAGACCTGATGCTGGTCGCTGCAGATCAGCTTCACATCGGTGCAGGAGGCACGGTCCAGGATGGGCACGAAATCCATCTCAAACCGCCCGTCGGTGGAGGTAAAGGTCCAGGGGCTCAGAAAATCATCGGTGCCGTCGGCCTTTTGGGGGATGTTGAAGGTGATGTCTTCCAGCTTGTGCGCCACACCATCCACGAAAATCATGTTTTCCGAGGCCTTGGAGGTGTCGCCGAAGCCGTAGCCGATGTTGAAGCCCACCACATGGCCGTCCACCTGGCCATGGCCGGCGCCCCAGTACCAGGTGTTCTCATAGGTCCAGACGCCCCGGCCCCAGTCTAGCATGCCAAAGGTCTCCTTGGGGTCCAGGGTGTACAGCTTACCGTCCACCGAAACGCTGCCCGAGGCCCGCATACCTACGATCTTCTGATTGTAATAGAAGGCCTTGGGTGCGCCGGGAAAGGGGGTGGCGATCACCATGCTGTCCCGGGGCTCGTCAGTTAAAACAATGTCGCAGACAAAGGGCTTTCCACCTCGGAAGTTCTCCATCCTGCACTGGAGCTTGCGGACACCATTTTCCACCGCAAAGGTAAAGTCGGCGGGGTGTTTTTTGTCGGGGATGGTCCACTTGCTGACCCCCGAAACGCTGGAGGCGGGGAGGTTCACTTTGCCCATGGGCATGACGCCGATGGGGCTGACGGTGGTTTCACCGGGAACGGTGAAGTCGATAAAGGAGGCGCTGAGCATACTCATATAAGCGTTGTCGTCCATGGTCAGCGCGATGGCAAAGCGATCGTTGTAAATCAGATAATAGTCCCATTCCTTGATACGCAGGGCAGGGGCCTTGATATCGGCCCGGCAGTAGGCCTTCACCAGGGAAGTGGCGTAACCGGCCTCGTTCAGATGGCCTTTTTCATTGAGGAGCTTTCCGGGAGACAGTTTGTGCTGCATAGCGATCCCTCCTTGTAAATTAAGTTCAGTATAACAGGGGAGGGGCAGAAAAACAAGAAAAAAGCCTTGCTTCCGAAGAAGCAAGGCTTTTGGTGCGGATGAAGGGACTTGCCCGTCTGCGGACGGAGCGGTGGCGCGGGAAAACAGTCCACCGGACTGTTTTCTAACACGCGCCCTTCAAGTCCTACATCGAAAACAAAAAAAGAACAGCACCCAAATGGGTACTGTTCTTTTTGGTGCGGATGAAGGGACTTGAACCCCCATGAAATTGCTTTCACATGGACCTGAACCATGCGCGTCTGCCAATTCCGCCACATCCGCGACTGCGAGAGATATAATAACGCGATTGTACGAAAATGTCAAGCCTTTTTTGAAAGATTTTTCAAAAAAATTAATCGGTTTTCTTGTTGACAAATGTCGTGAAAGAAACTATACTAAAATCGTAAACAAAAGAGGTGAGAAACTTGAGAATCACACACGAAGCCGACTATGCCGTGCGCATCGTTTATGTACTGATGCAGTCGGAAGAACCCTGCGTCGCTGCCAGCAAGCTGGCTGAGGCTTCGGGCGTCACCCTGCGCTTTACACTGAAGATCCTGCGCAAGCTGGCCGGCACCGGTATCGTTACCGCCCAGAAGGGCGCCAACGGCGGTTATGCCCTGGCCATGGATCCGGCCGACATCTCCCTGGGCCTCATCATTGAAAGCATCGACGGCCCCTTTGAGCTCAATCATTGCCTGAGTGACGATTTCGATTGCACCCGGGTCAAAGATAAAAAATTCTGTCAGTTCCACCACATTTTTGATTCCCTCAACGCGAAACTCAAGGCGGAACTGTACGGCATCAAAATGAACACCTTTAAAACACATCTTTAAACAGGAGGAAAACCACATGAAGAAGTTTGTCTGTACCGTTTGCGGCTATGTCCACACCGCTGAAGAACTGGCTGCCGATTTTACCTGCCCCGTCTGCAAGGTCCCCGCTTCCAAGTTTGAGGAGCAGAAGGGCGAAATGAAGCTGGCCGCCGAGCACGAGTTCGGTATCTATGAAAAGACCGTTGCCAACAACGCTGACATCAGCGCTGAAGATAAGGCTTACATCCTGGAGCAGCTGAAGGCCAACTTCGAAGGCGAGTGCTCTGAGGTCGGTATGTATCTGTGCATGGCCCGTATCGCTCATCGCGAGGGTTATCCCGAGATCGGCCTGTACTGGGAGAAGGCCGCTTACGAAGAGGCCGAGCATGCCGCCAAGTTCGCCGAGCTGCTGGGCACCACTCTGGAGCCCAACATGACCGCCTCCACCAAGCAGAACCTGGCCTGGCGTGTGGACTGCGAGTTCGGCGCCACCAAGGGCAAGACCGATCTGGCCATCTGCGCCAAGAAGAACGGCCTGGATGCCATCCACGACACCGTCCATGAGATGGCCCGCGACGAAGCCCGTCACGGCAAGGCTCTGAAGGGCCTGCTGGAGCGCTACTTCAAGTAAGATTTTACGACAGGGAACCGAGAGATCGGTTCCCTGTTTTTTATCAGAGCAAGCATGCTATAATCACAAAAAACGGTCGTTGAGGTGTGCACTATGAAAACGATTCCCCGGTATCATATCGAAGAAGACCGTCCTTTTCTGCCCAAAGATATCTTCTCGGAAGATCTGTATTGTCCCGGCTTTGTACCGGTGGAAGCAGAGGAAACCATTTCCGTAAAGCGTGTTTCCGGCACGGGCGGCGCGTTTGTACTGAAGGGTGAGTTCGGCAAGTGCTATGAGGTGAAGTTTGCCCCGGAAGCCGGCGTTGTGACCGCCATGTTCGTACAAGGTGATCCACGGGCATTGGACGAGAATGAAACCCTAACAGGCACCAAAGTGAACTGTGATTTTGACAGTCAGGACCGCTTTATGTATGTGTGCCGCAGCACGCCGGAGTATCTGGTGATCTGTGTCAGCGGGAAGGGTGCTCCTGTTTATATCGGTGAGCGGACCATCCTGCAGGAAACAGACACCGCCGGTGATTGGTATATTCCCGGGCCCATGGGCAGTCTGACCGACCCCGACGGCACCTTTGCCAACTATCGCTGGACGGCGCAGCAGGTGATCGACAATCTCTACGAGCCATACCGCGCCAAGTACCCCGGCTATATCAGCCGTACCCATCTGGGCAAAGATCAGACGGGACAATTCGATATGTACGGCTATGTGTATACCCCGGAAACCTATAAAACCACCTTTTTTCTTACCGGCGGTGTGCACTCCAATGAAGAAGCGGGCTATTATGCTCTGGCAAAGCTCATGCAGATGATCTGCGATGCTACCGAGGAGGACGATCCGTTCCGCATCCTTCGTCAGAACGTGCGCTTTGTGGTGATCCCTGTGGTCAATGTGTGGGGCGTGTCCCAGGAGCATAACCCGGCCGATGAGGAAGCGCGCAAGCGTATCCGCCGCAACAGCGAAGACGTGGACCTGAACCGGGACTTTGGCGACGTGACCCAGCAGGAAACCAAAAATGTACTGGCGTTTTTCCGGCAGTATGCCGACAGTACGGAGTTTGCCATGGACTTCCATAATTCCGGTAAAGAAAACTGTTCACTGTGGTACAATTTTATCAACAATACGGTGAACAGCCAGGTCAACTACAAGGTCACCAACCACATGTACCATCGGCTGATGGAACTGGGCCTTTGCGATAAGACGCCCAATATGGAGAAAATCCCCGGCAGCTACTATAAGGCAAGCAAGTATTTGGAGGGGCGGATCTGGAATGAGTTTGGCGTACCCACCATTACGGTGGAACATGTGATTAACTCCACGTTCCCCCATCGGTTTTCCGAGGAAGGGTTTACTCTGGCCGTGGAGACCTACGGCAACTTCCTGATCCAAAACGCCCTGTTTTTTATCCAACGATAATTTTCAATGAAAAAGGGAACGGAGCAATCCGCTCCCTTTTTTATCGCTTGGAGGAAGATACAAATTCGAAAAAAACTTCATTTTTTGAAAAAATATGAAATTATTTTTCGATAACTGGTTGTAATTAGCAAATGAAAGGAGTATAATAAATAAAAAATTTGAATTATTATATTCATGTAAATCCAAATAGGAAGTGCCGAAATGAATTTTATCGGAGATTATTTTGCATTAGGTTTGGTCACCATCCTGTGCATGTTCTTTTTTGACAGCAGAATCAGCGTCCGTCACATGCCAAAAGCCAGCAAACTGTTTGTTGCATGTCTGCTGACCACTGCACTGACGGCGTTTACCGACTTGATCACCGGACAGATGCTGGCGATGGAGCGTGTGCCGCTGTGGCAGAATATGCTGGCCAACACCTTGTACTTTACCATCAACCTCGTTACAACGACCTGTGTTGCATTGTACCTGTTTACACGGATCCTGGAACATACCCACGAGCAGCATTGCATGAAACAGGCTTGTATCGGGCTGGCAGTCCTGTTTGGTTTCTATATGGTCTTTGTCGTCACCAATCTTTGGAACGGCTGGCTGTTTTATTTTGATGAAAACGGTACCTATTACCGCGGTCCGCTGAATGCCCTTGGTTATGTTATTACGATGTTTCAAATGGTGCTGGTCATTATTTGTTACATCCGCAACCGGCAGAATGCCAACCGCCCCATGCGCCGGGTGCTGCTGCAGACCTTTCCGGTGATTCCTCTGTGCATCATCATCCAGCGTACCTACCCCGAAATCATGCTCAACGGTTTCCTGATGGCTATGATGGATACCGTTCTGTTTCTGAACTTCCAGGGTCAGCGACAGGGCGTGCACTCCCTTACAGAGCTGAATGACCGGCATCGCTTTTTTACCGAAGTGGATTACCGAATCGGTAAAAAGGAGCCCTTTCAAGTCTTTTTGATCAACATCAAAAACTTTGGCGCCGTTAACCAGAAGCACGGCCACCTGTTCGGTGATGAGTTCCTCTATCAGTTTGCCTTTGCATTGGAAAAACTGCTGAAGGGAAGCCTTTCTTTCCACATGAACGGCACGGTGTTTGCCACCGTTCTGCGGTATACCTATCAAAATACGGCAGAAGAGCAGAGTGGTATTATCCTGGACTTTTTGGAAAAAGGCATTCAATGTGCAAACCAGCATGTGCCCATTGAGTATGTGGCAGTGCATTACATCTCTGACGGTACAGAGGCTACCGCAGCAGAAATCTATGAAAACCTGGAATATGCTTCGGCCAAGGCCTATGATACCAAGCAGCGTTATATCCGCTGTACCAATGATAGCCGAGAAGAAATGATCCGCCGCCGTTATCTCCGGGAGCGTATTCAAAATGTAGACCATGCTCACGGGTTTGAAGTCTGGTTTCAGCCGATTCAATGCCAGGCCAGCGGAAAGTTCTGCTCGATGGAAGCCCTTATTCGCCTGCGGGAACCTGATGGCAAATTGATCAGTCCTGCGGAGTTTATTCCCCTGGCTGAACAGACCGGCCAGATTTCACTCATCACCTGGTTTGTGCTGGAGGAAGTTTGTCGATTCCTCAAAGCGACCCCGCAGTTGGAGGCCGTCAGCGTATCCATCAATCTGCCTATGCCTCAGCTGCTGGAAAAGGGCTTTGTACCGCGCTTTATGAGCATCGTGGATCAGGCCGGCATTGATCACCGCCGAATTTGCCTTGAGTTTACCGAGCGTGGTATTCTGGATAATTTCCAGCAAACCATGACCGTTATGGATCAACTGACCCAGGAGGGCTTCCGGTTCTATCTGGATGACTTCGGATCCGGTTATTCCAACTTTAACTGCCTGCTGCAGCTGCCTTTCCAAATCATCAAGCTGGACAGATGCCTGATGAAGGCCGGCATTGATGGAAAGCGTGACGGAAGTATGGTATATATGCTGAGTAAACTGTTCCACGATATGAATCTGGTGGTCGTTGCCGAAGGCGCCGAGACCAATGAAGAGGTAAAAACCCTGTGTGAACATGGCGTGGACCGCATCCAGGGCTATGCGCTGGCCCGGCCCATGCCCGAGGATAAGCTGCTGGACTTCTACCAGGAGCATCCTCTGGAAGATTGATCGTACACAAGAAAAGAGAGTGCCGTTTGGCACTCTCTTGCTTTTTATTGTTCGGTTTTTTCCCGGAACACAAAGAACCGCTGGCCCAGATAGTTGAACCCCACGAAGAGGCACATACCCACCAGCATGGCCACATTCTCCTGTACCGTTACCGTCATGCCCGACAGCAGCCGCATGGCTAAAGGCTTTGCAAGGCCATAGGCCAGCAGATAGCACAGGCTGATGTTGATGACAAAGCGGGGGAGGGTCTCCTTTGCGTTGGCCTTGTTTTTGAAGGTGAACAGCTTGTTGAGAAAATAGCTGAGGATACTCCCAAAAACGTAATTGGAGGCCGATGAGATCCAGTAACTCAGATGAAAAACATTATAGAACAGGAACATAATGCCCGTTCCAACGATGGTGTTGGCAACGCCCACCAGAATGAACTTCCAGAAGGTCCGGTCAAACAGTTTTGCCATCAGCTGCTTCATCTGCGTCACCTCTCACCCGGCTTGCAACGATATATCGGGGACGGCCCTTGATCTCTTCATAGATCCGGGCGATGTAATAACCAATAATGCCAAGACTGATCATAATGATACTGCTGGAGAACAGTTGGATCAGGATCACGGTGGTAAAGCCTTCCAGCGCCTGCCCCATGAACTTCTGTGCCAGTGAAATACCGCCCAGCACCACCGAACTGAGGAACATGATCACGCCCAGGATGGTGACGATTTGCATGGGTGCCGCCGAGAAGGAAGAGATGTTGCTGACGGCATATTTCACCAGGGACAGGGGAGACCACTTGGTGACGCCGGCTTCTCGTTCACGCACATCAAACTCCACATAGGTGGTCTTAAAACCGATCCAGGAGGACAGTGCCCGGAAGAATGCATTGCGTTCCCGCATATTCAGCAGCACGTTAACCGCCTGCCGGTCCAGCAGCTTAAAGTCGGAGGCGTTGGCCATATCGATGCCGGTGGCAGAGCTGATAAGGGCATAGAATCCCTTGGCACCCAGGGAATGGAGGGCATCTTCCTTGCCGCGGCTGGATTTGCGGCCTTCTACGATCTCATAGCCCTGCTGCCACAAAGCGTACATTTCAACGATCTTCTCGGGAGGATGCTGCAGATCGCAGTCGATGACCACACAGCAGTCCCCCTCGGCATCGGCCAGGCCGGCCATAATGGCGGCCTCTTTGCCGAAGTTGCGGGAAAAATGGACACCCCGGACCTGGGGCTGTATGGCAGCTTGGGCCTGAATCAGCTCCCAGGTGCGGTCCTTGGAACCGTCATCCACGAAAATCAGCTCGTGTGAGATTTGATTGTTGGAGAGTAAGCTGCCAATGACGGAGGCGGCCTTTTGCAGCATCGCTTCTTCATTATAGGCGGGAATGATCACGGATAGCATCGAATGATCCTCCTGTATTTGCTTGATTTTTATAATTATACCATAGTGTCGTTGATTTTTCCATATCTGCGACAGGAATTGGGAAAGCAGGGTAGAGGTCCGTCCTCTTTACATTTTTTCTGCTGCGGTATACAATAAAACTGTTGATTTTCTGTTTGGAGGGCCCTTTATGTGCCGGTTTTACCATAGATTAAAAGACGGAGAGAAGCCCTTGTTTTGGGCGGCTGTTGCTTTTGCGGTTCCGTTTCTGCTGATGTGGATCGGTTTTGCCTGTTTTGGCGTCTTTCCTTTTGGCAGTAAACAGATTCTTGTGCAGGACGCCTGGCATCAGTATTATCCCTTTCTGGTGGAGCTTCGCAACAAGCTGATCCACGGTGAGTCGTTGCTGTATACCTGGAATAACGGTCTGGGCACCAATTTTCTGGCACTGGCGGCCTACTATCTGGCAAGCCCTCTGAACCTTCTGCTGCCGCTGTTTCCAGAGGAAAATCTTCAGGTTTTCTTCACCTTGATGGTGACGGTAAAGATGGGTCTGGCATCTGCCTTTACGGCCTTTGCGTTGCAGAAAGCCTTTCACCGATGTGATCCGGCTGCAGTTGTCTTTGGTTGCTGCTACGGTCTGTGTGCCTTTTTCATGGGGTATTACTGGAATATCATGTGGCTGGACTCGGTGGCACTGCTGCCGCTGGTTGCGCTGGGTGTGGTTTCACTGGTGCGGGATGGGAAGTCCAAGCTCTATGTGGTGGCCCTTGCCCTCAGTCTGATCTGCAACTTCCTCATGGGCCTTTACGTTTGTATTTTCACCTTCTTTTTCTTCTTTGTTGCCTGTTTCTGCAGTCGGATCAGCTGGAAAACCGCCTTCAAGCGGTTTGTGCAGATCGGTTGTTACACGCTGATTGCCATTGCCATGACGGCCTTTTTGCTTCTGCCGGTACTCATGTCGCTGCAGAATACCTATGGCATCTCCACCGCTGCTCCCGAATGGAAACTCAAGGAATCCTTTGTGGAAGTGCTGGGTAATTTTGCTGCCTTTGGAGGCCCTACCGACCGGGAAGGTCTGCCTAATCTATATACCGGTCTGCCCTGTATCCTTTTGGGAGCCTTGTATGTCACCTCTTCCAAGGTTCCACGTCGGCAGAAGGCTTGTGCATTGGTGCTGTTGATGTTTCTGATCCTCAGCCTGAACATAAGCGTTATTGAATATATTTGGAACGGCTTCCATACCACCAACATGCTGCCGTACCGGTTTTCCTTCCTGATATCCTTTGTGCTGGCCGCCATGGCTTTCCGGGTATTGCCCGAGCTGCTTGAAGAGCTGCCGCTATGGAAGTATGTGCTGATGGCCGGCACCGCGGCAGTGCTTTTGACACTCTGTTGGTTTACCCACGGTACGGCTGTTACGTTAGCCAATGCAGGCGTAATGCTGGCTTATGTTGGGGTAGCATTTCTGCTGCGTGAGCGCAGGCAGTATATGGTACTGCTGCTTTGTATGATCTTTTTGGGTGAAATGGTTGCCAATGTGATCATTGGTATTTACACCGTTCGTGTCACTACCGCGGTATCCTTCCCGGCAAACAGGGAAGAGGTAACCACTCTGCTGGACACCATCGAAGAAGCCGATGATTCCTTTTACCGTCTGGAAAGCATCCCGCGCCAGACGCTGAACGATCCCTCCATGCTGGGCTACCGGGGCGTGTCCACCTTTTCTTCGCTGGCCAACGTCAACGTGACCTATGTAACCGAAAAGCTGGGTATTGCGTCTTACCCCGCAGGCAACCGGTATGCGAATAACTATATCGCCACACCGGTGGCCAACGCCTTTCTTGGACTGAAGTATTTTGTCGTCAAAAACCGGGCTGCGGAGGACAACCTGTATCTGACCGAGATTGCTGCAGAGGGGAATACGACAGCTTACCGTAACGAAGCCGCCTTGCCTTTGGGGTTCATGGCAGAACAATCCATGGGTGAGAAGCTTAAGGGCGGAAACACCTATGAAATTCAGAACGGTCTGTTTTCCAATGCCACCGGTCAGAAGGATAAAGTGTTCCAGGTGCTGGACAGCATCCGCCCTGACGCTGATAATCTGAAAGTCACCGGAAGCAAGCTGGGCAGTTACACCTATACACTGCTGGATAAAGAGCAGAGCGGAACGATGAAATACGACTGCATAATTCCTCGTGACGGCCAACTTTATCTTTACGTTAATTGTGACGAGGCATCCAGCATAGAAGTGCTCTGCGGCGAACAGACTATAAAGTTTACCATGAGCGCCCGACCCGATGCTTTTTGTGTAGGTAATTACCAGCAGGGAGATGTGGTGTCCTTCCGTTGGGATGTGGGCAAGGACGTAAAAGATAAGTCCCAGATGAAGATTTATGCTGCCATGTTGAATGAGCAAGTCTTTGCGCAGGGAATGAAAGTGCTTGCTGACGAAACGCTGCAGGTGACTGAGTTTTCTTCCGACTATATTTCCGGCACGATTGACGTCAAGAAAGACGGCTATTTCTACACATCGGTACCTTATGAACAGGGGTGGACGCTGTATGTAGACGGGGAAGAGGTGGAGATCACACCCTGGCAGGATGCCTTTATTGCGGTGGACAATCTGGAGGCGGGAACGCATACCATCGAGATGAAGTTTGTTCCCGGCGGATTCAAACTGGGCGCGGCCATTTCCCTCGGCGGACTGCTGCTGTTTATCCTGGCGATTTTTCTTGAAAAATATTTTAAAAATAAGAATTATTCCTATTGACAAGCAGAGGCAAGTGTGGTAAAGTATAGTCATAAACAAAACACACACTACACAACAGAAAGGAATACAACTATGAACGAGAAGATCGCTTTCCTGCTGAATCAGCAGATCAACAAGGAGTTCTACAGCGCTTATCTGTATCTGGATATGTCCAACTATTACGATGATCTGGATCTGGACGGCTTTGCAAACTATTACTTGATCCAGGCTCAGGAAGAGCGTGATCACGCCATGCTGTTCCTGAAATATATGCAGGAGGTCGGCCTGAAGGTCACTCTGGAAGCCATCGACAAGCCTGACAAGGTCTTTAACAATCCCATGAATCCTCTGGAGATCGCCGCCGAGCACGAGCGCTATGTTACCGCTCTGATCAACGACATCTATCACGAGTGCCACGAGGCCCGCGACTACCGCACCATGAAGTTCCTGGACTGGTTCGTGGACGAGCAGCGTGAGGAAGAGAAGAACGCCGATAGCATGGTCAACCGCTTCAAGCTCTTTGGCCACGATGCCAAGGGCCTGTACTCCCTGGACCAGGAGTTCGCCGGCCGCGTCTATACCGCACCTTCTCTGGTTCTGTAAATCAAACAGGAAAGAGGCAGCGAAAGCTGCCTCTTTTTTGCGTTTATGGGGCCTCATGAATACCGGTGACCTGCCATCTGCCGTTCTGTATTTCCAGCACCCAATAGGCGGGGATGTTCCAGTGTCCCGTGACGGTTTCACCCTCGGCATTTTTGCCTTCCTGCGTAATACAGACCCACATGGTGCCGCGGGTACCACTGAAATGGGCTGACCAAAAGGTAAACTCTGATTCCACCGAAACCACATCCGGATAGTGATCTGCTGTATAGACATATCGGCTCAGGACACCAAACTGCCGTTGGGCTTCTTCCTTAGTCAGCCCTGTTTGCGCTGCGGCGTTTTGCGCGCGGAGGAGGATCTTTTTGCCCTCCAGCACATCTGTGAAATCGCCCCGGTAAAACAAATCGGAGATCTCATTGGTACGGAAGGTTTTCGTGCCCCAGACCTGTGCCACACGGTGAAAAGGGAAGATGCGGAACAGGCTGAGGACCAGGAGCAATGCAAGTAAAAGCACAAGGATTCTCAGAAACCGCCGCTTTTGCTGACTTTGGGTGGTTTCCAGTGTCTGCTGATACACC
Organism: Clostridia bacterium; assembly: GCA_017521295.1. Classification (GTDB taxonomy): domain Bacteria; phylum Bacillota; class Clostridia; order Oscillospirales; family Butyricicoccaceae; genus UBA4644. The sequence continues at coordinate 28,881 of JAFXDF010000020.1, forward strand.
GCAGTCAGCGCCTCACGGGGGAGCTCATCCTGCCAAACTTCGCAGTTGAACAGCTCCAATACACTAAGATCCAGCGCGGCGGCAAGATCTTCCAGCTTTGCAATGTCGGGCAGACACTGACCCCGCTCCCACTTGCTGACAGCTGCGGTGGACACGCCCAACTGTTCTGCCAGAGCTGACTGGGTCAGTCCCTGTTGGGTCCGCCGCTCTTTCAAAAAGGGAGCAAACACTTTGGGATCCATGGGATCACCTCCGTATCAAGCATAGCATAAAGGGCGCATATCGTAAAGAAACCTCTGGTTGAAACGGCCATAACTTCGGGTTTTTCAGGAAATACTACCGGTATCCTGCAAACCTGGGAGGTTGTTTTATGGATGTTGAAAACAAAAACTATCAAAAAAGGTTTATTCCTTATGCCATAGCCGCGGCGGTGCTCAGCCTGTGCGGCGGACTGACGGCAGCGGTGCCGTCCAACATCGTAGCCGATTGGGGGCTGGCGGAAAGCAGTATCACCTGGCTGGCCCTGGCCTATTCTCTTGGTGCGGCCTCCATGGCGCCGGTTATGGGCAAGCTGGTGGATATTCTGGGCCGCCGTCGGACATTGTTGCTGGGACTTGGACTGTTTACCGCGGGACCGGTACTGGCGTCTCTGGCACCCCACGGAAGGATGCTCTGGGTCATGGCATTCCGCTTTCTGGCCGGTGTGGGAGCGGCAGGCATCTCACCGGTGGTCATGGCCTATATCATGACTGAGTTTCCCCAGGACAAGTTAGGGAAGGGCTTCACAATTTATATGCTTTTGTCCTGCGGCATGGTGATTTTCGGGCCTGCTCTGGGCAGCATTCTGTTGGTGCGGGCAGGGTGGCGTGCGGTACTTTACACCTGCGGCGGAATCAGCGTTCTGGCCCTTTTGGCCTGTATTTTTTTGGTGAAAACCGGGGTAGGGAAGAGTGACGGTCCGGTGAACTTTGACTATGCCGGCGCGGTGTTGGTTCCGGTGTTCTTTTCCATGCTGTTGTTCATCCCTACCTTTGGTCAGAACAACGGCTGGCTGTCGTTTTCCACCCTTGTTTGCGCGGCAGTAGGCGCCGTGGCGCTGGTACTGCTGTATGTTGTGGAGCGCAGAGCACAGAGCCCGATCCTCAACGGGAAATTCATGGCCCGGAAACAGTTCATCCTGCCGGTCACTGCGCTGTTTTTGTCCCAAGGCCTGCTGCAGTCCTGTATGACCAACATCATCACCTTCGCCATCGTCACCACCGGTGACCGGACCCTGTCCGGTATCGCCACCTCTATCCTGTATGTGGGCATGGCCATCGGCACAGTTGTCATCGGCCCGCTGGCCGACAAAAAAGAGCCCCGGACGGTGGCGGCGGTAGCTTTGGTCTTTGTGGCGCTGGGTGCGGCTTTGCAGCTGCGATTCACCGCCGATACCGGCCTGCTGATCATGGGCACGGCCATGTTTTTGATCGGTCTTGGCTTGGGCGGCAACGGTACGATCTTTCTCAAGATCGTCCTGTCCGGGCTGTCGCCCCAGGCGGCCGGCTCGGGTTCGGGTACCTACAACGTGTTTCGGGATATGTCGGCACCCTTTGGTGTGGCGGTGTTCGTACCGCTGTTTTCCGGTCGGCTGGCAGCCGGAACCGCTTTGCTTGTTCAGCAGGGGATGGGGGAGAATGCCGCCAGGGCGATCGCAGCCGTGGAGGCGCTCCACGCCACGGCTCTGGTGCAGGTGGTCAGCGTCGTGATGGGCATCGCCGTCTGCATTTTGCTGCCCAAAATCTACACGCCGCCCAAAGCGGCTTAATACTGCGGGAGCTGTCTTACGGACGGCTCCCGTTTTTGCCTGTTTTCGCCGCCTTTTTTCCCGATAAAACAGTTGAAAAGTCACCCTCTCTATGCTAAAATACTATAATTAGAGTAAGAATGCTCTATCGTATCTTTCCACAGGAGGAACCCAATGAAAGCAACACCCACTGTCAACAAAGTTATCAACCAGGTTCCCACCCTTGCGCTGCGGGGAATCACCGTTTTTCCCGGCGCATTGTTCCACTTCGATGTGGGCCGGCAGAAGTCCATCCGCGCCATGGAGTACGCCATGGCCAACGGCCAGCGGATCTTTCTGGTGACCCAGCGGGATGTGTCGGTGGACAATCCCGGTCAGGATGATCTGTACAGCCTGGGCACCTATTGTAAGGTGCGGCAGATCCTCAAGATCCCCGGCGACAGCATCCGTGTTCTGGTGGAGGGCAAACAGCGCGCCCTCATGCACGGTCTGGTGGACGAAGAACCTTATCTGACTTCCGATATCGAACTGCTCCCCAATATGGAGATCACTCGGGTCACCAAGCGTGATCTGGCCATGGTCCGCAACGCCCAGGAGTTGTTCATGGAATACACCACCCTGGCCCCTCAGATGGCCAGCGACGTGATCATGCACGTGATGGCCGCCAAGGAGCCCGGACAGCTGTCCGACTATGTGGCCCAGAACGTGCAGATGGGCTATGAAAACAAACAGCGCATCCTGGAAGTCCAGGAGCCCCGCCGCCGTATGGCGCTGCTGCTGCGGCTGCTGGCACAGGAGCTGGAGATCCTCCATCTGGAGCAGGATATTCAGGAAAAGGTCAAGGCCCAGATGGACAAGGGCCAGCGGGACTATTACCTGCGGGAACAGATCAAAGCCATCAATGAGGAACTGGGCGAAGGGGAGGACGCCTCTCAGGAAGCCCAGGACTATATGAACAAGATCGCCGCCAAGAATCTGCCCAAAGAGGTGGAGGAAAAGCTGGTGAAGGAGGTCAAGCGCCTGTCCAAGATGCAGACCACCTCCCCCGAAAGCGGCGTTTCCCGTACCTATCTGGACACCTGTCTGGATCTCCCCTGGACCGAAGAGCGCAAGGAAAACGACGACATCAAAAAGGCACGGGTCATCCTGGACGAGGACCATTACGGCCTGGAAAAGGTCAAGGAGCGTATCCTGGAGTTCTTTGCCGTCAAGAACCTCACCGGCGGCGTCAAGGGCCAGATCCTCTGCCTGGCCGGCCCTCCCGGTGTTGGTAAGACCTCGGTGGCACGCTCCATCGCCCGCTGCATGGGCCGTGACTATGCCCGGCTGAGCCTGGGCGGCGTTCGGGACGAGGCTGAGATCCGCGGTCACCGCAAGACCTATATCGGTGCCATGCCCGGCCGTATCATCACCGCTCTGCGCCAGGCCGGCAGCCGCAACTGCCTCATTCTGGTGGACGAGATCGACAAGCTGGGCTCCGACTACAAGGGCGATCCCGCCTCGGCTCTGCTGGAGGTCTTTGACACCGAGCAGAACGTGGCCTTCCGCGATCACTTCGTGGAGCTGCCCTTTGACCTCAGCGACGTTCTGTTCATCACCACCGCCAACGACAAGCACGCCATCCCCGGCCCGCTGCTGGACCGTATGGAGGTCATCGACCTGCCCGGCTATACCGATCTGGAAAAGGTCCAGATCGCCCGCCGCCATCTGATCCCCAAGCAGCTGAAGAAGCACGGTCTGCGCGCCCAGAACTTCCGTCTGGATGACGAAGCGCTGCAGATGGTCATTTCCTGCTACACCCGTGAGGCCGGCGTCCGCTCTCTGGAGCGCGAACTGGCCAAGCTGTGCCGCAAGACGGCAAAATATATGAGCGAAAGCGGCAAGCGGTCGCTGCATTTCACCACCGAGAACCTGCCCAAGTATCTGGGCACGCCCGTGTTTAAACCCGAACAGCCTCTGGAATCTCCCGAGTGCGGCGTGGTCAACGGTCTGGCCTGGACCTCTGCCGGCGGCGAAATGCTGGAAGTGGAAGTCAGCGCCGTGGATGGCACCGGTAAGGTGGTCACCACCGGCAATCTGGGCGATGTGATGAAGGAATCGGCTCAGGCTGCCATCACCTATCTGCGCAGCCGCACCGAGGCTCTTGGCCTGCCCCAGGATTTCCACACCAAGAAAGATATCCACATTCACTTCCCCGAGGGCGCGGTTCCCAAGGATGGCCCCTCTGCCGGTATTACCACCGCCACGGCGGTCTATTCCGCTCTCACCGGACGGCCGGTGCCCAAGACCTTTGCCATGACCGGCGAGATCACCCTCCGCGGCCGGGTGCTGGCCATCGGCGGCCTGCGGGAAAAGACCATGGCGGCCTACCGCAACCGGGCCACCACCGTTATCATCCCCGAGGACAACCGAAAGGATCTGGATGACATCGATCCCCTGGTGCGGGAAAACCTGTCCTTTGTTCTGGTCAACCACATGGACCAGGTTCTGGACACCGTGTTCGAACTGAACCATGCCGCCGCGGCTCCCATTAAAGAAGAGCCTGTCCCCGCCATGCCGCCCCAGACGGTCAACCCCACCGGAAGAACCTCCATCCGTCAGTAAGAGGAGAGGGAACTTATGGATTTTCGTAAAACAGAGTTTGTCCGCTCTGCCGCAAAGGCAAAGGACTTTCCCAATGATCCGTCTCCCCGCGTGGTGTTCGTGGGCCGGTCCAACGTGGGCAAGTCCTCCACCATCAACGCGGTGGTAGGGAAGAAGGGCTTCGCTCGTGTCAGCTCGGTGCCGGGAAAGACGGTGTTCGTCAACCTGTTCCGGGTGGATGAAAAGGGATGGCTCATCGACCTGCCCGGCTACGGCTACTCCAAGACCTCCAAGGAAGAGCGTGACCGCTATTCCCGGCTGATCGACGAGTACCTCACCGCCGACCGGGACAACATCGTCCGCATTTATATGATCGTCGACGCCCGGCACAAGCCCACCGCCGACGATGTGACCATGGTTCAGTGGGTGCGCCATTACGGCTGTCCCCTGACTGTGGTGGCCAACAAGCTGGACAAGCTGAAAAAGAGCGAGATCGAGCCCAATTTGGCCCGCATCCAGGAAGTTTTGATGCTGGGCGAGGAGGATGTGCTCATCCCGTTCTCGGCCGAAAAAGGAACCAATTGTGATCTATTAAAAGCAGATATTCAAAACGCAATAGAGGAGAATTGATATGAAAACCTACTACAGCAAGCATTTCACCATCGCTGACAACGGTCATCTGCATCTGGACGGCGTCGATCTGATCGACGTGGCCAAGCAGTACGGCACTCCCGCTTATGTCATGAGCGAGAGCCAGCTGCGCGAGAACTGCCGTGAGTTCACCACCGCCATGAAGCGCAACTTCGGCGAGAACTACAAGGTTGCTTACGCCAGCAAGGCTCTGTGCGCCCGCTTCCTGTATCCCATTCTGGCTTCCGAAGGCATCCACGCCGACGTGGTTTCCGGCGGCGAGCTGTATACCGCTCTGAAGGCCGGCTTCAACCCCAAGCACCTGCATTTCCACGGCAACAACAAGACCGTTGCCGAACTGGAGATGGCCGTTGACTGCGGCATTGGCTCCATCATCATCGACGCTTTTGAAGAGGTTGACCGTATCGAAGCCATCTGCGCCAAGAAGGGCGTGAAGCAGCGCGTTCTGTTCCGCGTCAAGCCCGGCGTCCACGCTGACACCCACGAGTTCATCTCTACCGGCCAGAACGACTGCAAGTTCGGTTTCGGTATCGAGGACGGCGACGCTATGCGTATGTCCAAGTACATCCTGGAGCATGAGCATCTGGAGTTCGCCGGTCTGCACTGCCATATCGGTTCTCAGGTTTTCTCCATTGACGGTTTTGCCCGCGCTGCCAAGATCATGTTCGACTTCTTCTGCGAGGTGGAGAAGGAACTGAACATCAAGATGGAAGAGCTGATCGTGGGCGGCGGCTTCGGCGTCAAGTATATGCCCGAAGATGAGCCCGGCACCTTCAGCGAGAAAATCGACGCCATGGGCGAAGTCCTGCGCGCTGAGGCTGCCAAGGCCGGCCGCGAGGTCCCCGAGATCGTTATCGAGCCCGGCCGTTCCATGGTCTGCGCCGCCGGCTGCACCCTGTACACCGTTGGCTCCGTCCGCGACATCAAGGACGCCCGTACCTATGTCTCTGTTGACGGCGGTCTGCCCGATAACCCCCGTTTCGCTCTGTATCAGGCTCAGTATGACGCCGTGGTCGCCAACCGCGCCGACGCTCCCAAGGATAAGCTGCAGACCATCGCCGGTCGCTGCTGTGAGTCCGGTGACCTGGTTGCCCGCGATCTGATGTTCCAGACCGCCAAGGCCGAGGACATCCTGTGCGTCTTCGCCACCGGTGCTTACAACTTCTCCATGGCTTCCAACTACAACCGTGTTCCCCGCGCTCCCATCGTGCTGGTGAAGGAAGACGGCACCACCCAGGAAGTCGTCCGCCGCGAGACCTACGAAGATCTGATCCGCAACGATATCGTCTAATCATTCATTCCGTTCGGAGGATGCGTGAAAACGCATCCTCCGGATAATTCTTAAAGGAGGTAGCAGATGAAAGAAGTCACGTTCCATCTGGAGGTTTTTGACGGCCCTCTGGATCTGCTTTTGCATCTGCTCTCCAAAAACAAGGTGGAGATCAAGGATATCCCCATCGCGGCCATTCTGGACCAGTATCTGGAATACATCCGGCAGATGGAGGAGTTTGATCTGGAGGTGGCCTCGGAGTTTATCACCATGGCCGCCCAGCTGATGTATATCAAGTCCAAGATGCTGCTGCCGGTCTATGAGGACGAGGCAGAGGAAGATCCCCGGGCAAGCCTGGTGGAAGCCCTGTTGGAATATCAGCGCATCAAGGAAGCCGGCAGCGCATTAAGCCTGCGGGCACAGATCGGCCGGGATATTTTCGTCAAAGGGCAGGAGCAGCTGGAAAAGGAGAAGTCCCCCTTTACCGGCAGCTATTCCTACGAGGCGCTCACCCGGGCGCTGGAGGATATCCTGAACCGTGCCCAGCGCAAGCTGCCCCCGCCGGTAACGGCGTTTCAGGGCATTGTGGGCCGTGAGACCGTGCCGGTGGACGACAAGATTGGCCAAATCGTGCAGATGTTTGTCCACAAGGACAAACTGAGCTTTGAACAGCTGGTGCTGACTGCAAAAAGCCGCTCGGAGATGGTTGCCATCTTCCTGGCGGTTCTGGAACTTTCCAAGACCAGAAAAATCATGATCGAGGACACCGAAGAGGGCGACTGCACCCTTCGGCTGGCCACAAAGGAGGAACAGGCGCTGACGGCGCCCCAGGTGGAACATGATCGAGAAGACGACGGAATTGCGTGAGCTGGAATGTGCGCTGGAGGCAGTATTGTTTGCCGCCGGCGATTCGGTGAGCGAAGGAAAGCTGTGTGCCGTGCTTGACTGCGACAAGCAGACTCTCCGCACCGCCGCCCAGAATCTGGCCGATTATTACGATTTCAACCTGCGGGGCATCAAGCTGCTCAAGCTGGATGATCGGTATCAGCTGGCCTCCCGAGCCGATTATGCCCAGGCGGTGCGCAACACTCTGGAGACCCGCAAGCCCCAGAATCTGACTCCGGCGGCCCTGGAAGTTCTGGCCATTGTTGCCTATAAGCAGCCGGTGACTAAGATCTATATTGAACAGGTACGCGGCGTGGACAGCGCTTATACTCTGAGCAGTCTGGTGGACAAGGGCCTTGTGGAGGACTGCGGACGTCTGGATGTTCCCGGCAGACCGATCCTTTATCAGACCACCGAAACCTTTTTGCGTGCCTTTGGTCTGAGCTCGGTGAGCCAGCTGCCCGCACTGGAATCCTTTGGTGAGCCCGATCCCCAGCAGATGACCTTCCGGGAGCTGGAGGAACAGAATACCACAGAACAAGGCAACGAACCTGAGGAGGAATCCTGATTTGCTGAAGATCCTGGGTTGGGTGCTTTTGGGCATCCTGCTGTTTTTGCTTTTTCTTTTGCTTCTTCCCATTCACACCCGTGTGCGTTTTGACGGCGCGCTGCAGGCGTGGGCCGGGTTGGGGCCGGTGACGCTGCGGATTTTTCCGCTGAAGCAGAAAAAAGCCAAACCGAAAAAAGAAAAAACACAAGCGGCAGTCAAAACAGAAAAACCGAAAAAGCCCAAAAAGAAACTCACCCTTGAGATCATCTGCGATTTCATCAAATTGGGTGTGGAGGCGCTGGGCAGGCTGAAACGCCAGCTGGTGCTTTCCAATCTGACGGTCCATCTCAAGGTGGCAAGCCCTGACGCGGCAAACACCGCCCTCCTTTACGGCCGTGTGGCCGCTGCGGTTTCCGCGCTGTATCCGGTGCTGGAGCGCAATCTCCGCATCAAAAAGACCGATATTGCCGTGGATGCCGATTTTGAAGGGCAAAAGATCGATGTTGTGGCCGATATCAGCCTTGCAGTTTGCCCGCTGCGGCTGTTGATCGCCGGCATCATTCTGGCATTCCACTTCCTGAAAATTTACCGAAAGATCAAACGACACAATCAAACCGTAGAAGAGAAAGGTGGCACAAACCATGAGCAGCATCAATGACGCAATGAACCTGACCATGCAGAAGCTCCGTGAAATGATCGACGTCAATACGGTGGTGGGCCAGCCCATTACCACTCCCGACGGCACGACCCTGATCCCGGTGTCCAAGGTCACCTTTGGCTTTGCCTCCGGCGGCACCGACGGTACCAATATCCGCTTTGGCGCTGGCAGCGGCGCAGGCGTTACCATCAGCCCACAGGCCTTTGTGGTGATCTCCGGCGGCAATGTACGCATGCTCTATGTGGATCCCCCTGCAAATACCACTTTGGACAAGGCTGTGGACATGATCCCCGGCATCGTGGACAAGTTTAATTTCAAGAAGGAAAAGCCCGAAGAAAAGCCGGTTTATTAAGGCTGCATAATTCTGTTCACCTGCCCGTATGGTTTACGGGCAGGTGATTGTCTTGATAAAAAGGACCTTTTTGACGCTATTATTCGTGGTTGGTTTCTTTGTTATGCCGGTTTGGGCAGGGGAGAAGCCGCCCATCAGCGCAGCCAGCGCGGTGCTTTACGATCCGCTGAGCGGTGCGGTGCTGTATGAAAAAAACGCTGATTCCCGCCGTGGAATGGCCAGCACCACCAAAATCATGACCGCTATTATCGCTTTGGAGCAGTATGACCCGACACAGATCGTTGAGATCCAACGGGAATGGTGCGGCATCGAGGGCTCCAGTATGTATCTGAAGGCAGGGGAGCGGCTTGCCGTTTCCGATCTGCTGTACGGCCTTTTATTGGCAAGCGGTAACGATGCGGCCACCGCATTGGCCGGGCTGGATCCCGATGGACCAGAGGCCTTTGTGGAGAAAATGAACCGCAAAGCTACCGAGTTGGGGCTGAATGATACCCATTTTGAAAATCCCAGCGGCCTGGACGGCGAAAGCCACTACACCACGGCGCTGGAGCTTGCAAAGCTGACGGCCTATGCCATGGAACTGCCCGATTTTGCTGCTATCGTTGCCGCAAAAAGCGTCACAGTGGCCGGGCGGACGCTGAATAACCACAACCGTCTGCTGCGTGAGATCGACGCCTGCGGTGTGAAAACCGGCTTCACCAAGGCCTGCGGCCGGTGTCTGGTTTCGGCAAAGGAGCAGAACGGGCGCATGCTGATCTGCGTTACGCTGAACGATCCCGACGATTGGAAAGATCACAAGGCGTTGTATGAGTACGGTTTTTCCTGTTATCAGTCTTATGATCTGGTCGGGGCAGGAGACTGCGGCAGTCTGCCGCTGATCAACAGCACCAAGACCCGCTCCCGGCTGTATTGCAACGAAAGCGTTTCTTTCTGGCTGACCGAAGAGGAGTATGGCAACATTCGTGTGGCGCTGTGTGGGCCACGTTTCTGGTACGGCGCCACCCGGGCCGGAGATCCTTACGGAACCCTGCAGATCCGCTTGGACAGGGAAGTGCTGTGGGAAACACCTGTGTATTTTGCCGATCATTCGGAAGAACTGCCCTATGAGCCCGGACTTTTGGAGCGATTTTTAACGATATTGTTTAGGAGAAGAGAACATTGAAGGAACGACTTCAAAAAATCCTGTCCGCCGCGGGAATTTGCTCTCGCAGAGCGGCTGAAAGTTATATTACCGCAGGGCGTGTAAAGGTAAACGGCATTACAGCAAATCTGGGCGAGAGTGCCGATCCCGAGGTCGATGAGATCCTGGTTGACGGCCGTCCTCTGGGGAAAAAGAGCCCACGGATGACCTATATCATGCTCAACAAGCCCCGGGGCTATGTGACTACGCTGTCCGACGAAGCCGGACGCAAGACTGTGGCCGATCTCATCGCCGATGTGCCCGAGCGGGTTTATCCCGTGGGCCGGCTGGATATGCATTCCGAAGGCCTGCTGCTGCTGACCAACGACGGTCAGCTGGCCCACAGCCTGATGCATCCCTCTCACGAGGTGTACAAGGAATATCTGGTGAAGCTTTCTCCCGACGAGGAGGGCCTTCCCACGCCCGAAAAGCCCCTGTCCGGTGTGATCGAACTGGACGGTGAACGGCTGCTGCCGGCCAAGTGCCGTCTGCTTGCCCAGACTGAAAACGGCTATATTATGACCATCGCCATCCGGCAGGGAAAGAACCGCCAGATCCGCCGGATGTGTGCCAAATGCGGATATACCGTCAACTCTCTTAAACGTGTTTCCGAGGGCGACGTGAAGCTGGGCGATCTCCCCAGCGGCCGCTGGCGGTATCTCACCGAGGCCGAAGTCCGCTATCTGAAATCGCTGTAAGAAGTATAAAAATGTGGGGGTGGATCCATGAAACGGATCAATGAAGCAATCGCTGAAAAGGCCAACGGCTTTACAAAGGGACAGCACCTTTTGGCGCGGTTTATCACCGAGCATTGCGACAAGGCTGCCTTCATGAGTTCCTTTGACCTGGCCGCCGTTACCGGCGTCAGCCAGTCGACCGTTATTCGGTTTGCCTCGGCGTTGGGATACCAGGGCTACGGCGATTTCCAGGATGCTTTGCAGCTGGAGCTCAAGTACCGGCTTACCACTCTGGAGCGGTTTGAACTGGCCGAGGAGAACAGCTCCAGCGACGCCGAGATGCTGAACAACATCGCCATGCACGATGCGCTCAATGTGAAGAAGAATCTGAGCCTCAACCCCATGGACGCGCTGCACAACCTCTGTACACGGTTGATGCTGGCCGGCAAGGTGTATGTCTACGGTCAGGGATTTGCCGCGCCTGCGGCCATGTATCTGGCATCTTATCTGCGTATCCTGCTGCCCAATGTCTGCTGCATCAATCAGCTGGGGCAGGAGCCCATCAGCAGCGCTGCCGGTATGGATACCGGCGATCTGCTGTTCTGCATCGGTTTCCCGGCCCATCAGCGCACCACCCTGGAGCTGCTGTCTTTTGCCCGGGAGCAGGAGGTCTGCACCGCCATTATCAGCGAAAGCCACGACTCGCCTCTGGCAAAAGAGGCCGATATCAGCCTGATCGCCGAGTGCGGCGACTTTGGTCTGGGCGGCAGCATCGCGCCTTTGATCTCTCTGTGCAGCATGATCGTCTGTTTGCTGTCCAAGACCGATGACAAGGCACAACGAAAGCTGAATGCCTTTACAGCGGCAACCCAGTATCAAAGCAAGGAGTAACCATGAAAATTGTGATCATCGGCGGCGGTGCCGCCGGCATGATGGCGGCTTGTACCGCAGCTGAGCGGGGTGCTGACGTTACCCTTATCGAGCGCAACTCCCAATTGGGCATTAAAGTGAATATCACCGGCAAGGGCCGATGCAATGTCACCAATGACAGCGAGCCCGAAGCCTTGATCAAGAACACCCTCACCAACGGCCGCTTTCTGTACAGCGCCTTTGCCGCCATGTCCGCCCAGGACACTATGGCCTTTTTTGAGCGCATCGGCGTGCCGCTGAAGGTGGAACGGGGCAAGCGGGTCTTTCCCGTCACCGACAACGCCCGTGACGTGACCGGGGCTTTGAAGACCCATCTGCACCGACTGGGCGTCACCGTGCAGCAGCACCGGGTAAAGGGCATCGTCACCAAAGACGGCGCTGCCTGCGGCGTTTCCCTCCAGGACGGCTCTGTGATCCCTGCAGACCGGGTGATTCTGGCCACCGGCGGCCGGTCCTATCCCCGGACAGGCTCGGAAGGCGACGGCTACCGCATGGCCCAGGCTCTGGGACATACCGTCACGGCGCTGCGGCCCTCTCTGGTGCCCCTGATTGCCGAGGAAGCCTATCCGGCTATGATGGAGGGTCTTGCCCTGAAAAACGTCACTCTCACCGTGAAAAAGGACGGAAAGAAGATCTTTTCCGACTTTGGCGAGATGGTATTCACCGCAAAGGGCATTTCCGGCCCGCTGGTGCTCAGTGCCTCGGCCCATCTGGGTGTGAAAAAGCACACTTATCCCTATCAGGCCTTTATTGACCTGAAACCCGCTCTGGATGCGGATACTTTGGACAAGCGTCTGCTGCGGGACTTTGAAGAGAACATCAACCGGGACTTTTCCAACGCGCTGTCCCATTTGCTGCCGGCCAAAATGATCCCGGTGATGGTGGAGCTTTCGGGGATCCCCGGCAGTCAGAAGGTCAATACCGTCACCCGTGCCCAGCGGGAGCACCTTTGCGCTCTGCTGAAGGCATTTCCCCTTACCCTGGTTGCCGCCGGCAGCTGGGATGAGGCGGTGGTCACCGCCGGCGGTGTTGCCGTCAAGGAAATCGACCCCAAAACCATGGAATCCAAGCTGATCCCCGGCCTGTATTTCGCCGGTGAGATCATGGATGTGGATGCATATACCGGCGGCTTTAACCTGCAGATCGCCTGGTCTACCGGCTACTGCGCAGGACAAGCTGCCGCGGAAGGAGAAGAAGAATGATGAATTATCACGCCATTGCCATCGACGGCCCCTCCGGCGCAGGTAAGAGCACGGTGGCTAAGGAGCTGTCCAGCCTGCTGGAGTTTATTTATATTGATACCGGCGCCATGTACCGGGCCATCGGCCTGTACACCGCCAAAGTGGGCGTTGCCGCCAACGACCGGGAGCGTGTGCCCGAGCTGCTGTCTCATATTCACCTGGAGTTGGGTTTTATTGAGGGAGTTCAGCACATTTTCCTCAATGGAGAAGATGTCTCCTCCCAGATCCGCACCGAAGATGCCTCCAAGCGGGCCAGCGATGTGTCGGCCATTCCCGAAGTTCGGGCATTTTGCTGGATTTCCAGCGCAGCTTTGCCAAGGCCAACAACGTGATCATGGACGGCCGGGATATCGGCACGGTGGTGCTGCCCCAGGCCGATCTGAAGATCTTCCTTACTGCCAGCGCTGAGGCCCGCGCCCAGCGCCGCTATGCCGAGCAGATCGCCAAGGGCATGGACGTGACCTATGAGCAGGTGCTGGAAGGCATGCGCGTCCGTGACCTGCAGGATTCTACCCGGGCCGCAGCCCCTCTGAAGCCTGCCGACGATGCAATTTTCGTGGACAGCACCGAAATGAATCTTCAGGAGACCATTGACCACATTCGCGCCATTGCAAAGGAGAAACTGGGTGTATAAAGTCGTTTATTATTTCCTTTATATCGTGCTGTTTCCCATCTACGGCTTTCGCTTTGTAGGACGGGAGAACCTTCCTGAGGGCGCTGCCGTGGTGTGCGGCAACCATACGGCCAACATCGACGCCGTGTTCATCGCCCTGGCCAACGGCCCCAAGTGGGACTTTGGCATTATCGGCAAGGAGGAGCTGTTCCGCTTTAAGCCTTTGGCGGCCCTGTTCAAGTGGCTGGGCGGCGTTCCTGTCAAGCGCAACAGCGGCGATATGCAGGTGATCCGGGTTGGATTTTCCATTTTGAAGGCAGGGAAGAAGCTGCTGCTGTTTCCCGAGGGCACCCGGGTCAAACCCGGCATGGAGCCGGTGGAGCCCAAGCCCGGAGCGCCCATGTTTGCCGTCAAGTGCAACGCACCCCTGGTTCCCGTGTACATCCCAGCCGGCCGCAAGGCCTTCCGACGAAATACGGTAATTATCGGAAAACCCTATATGCCGCAATTTGAGGGCAAGCCCAGTCACGAGGACTATCAGCGAATGGCCGAAGAGCTGATGCAGCGTATTCACGCCCTGGCACCCAAGGAGCTGAACAAATGATCACACTTGCAAAACACGCAGGCTACTGCTTTGGCGTCCGCCGGGCGGTGCAGATGGCCGAAGACAACGCATCTCCGAATAATTTGCTCTATGCCGCCGGACCGCTGATCCACAACCGACACGTGATCGAGGACCTTCGTAAGAAAGGTGTCATCACGGTGAACGATCTGGAAGAGATCCCCGACGGGGCACGGGTCATCGTCCGGGCCCACGGGGTTCCGCCGGAGGATTACGCCGTTCTGGAGAAAAAAGGCTGCCGGGTGCTGGACGCCACCTGTCCCTTTGTGGCCCGGATCCATAAAATCGCTGAGGAGGAAAGCCAAAAGGGAAGGGCCATTTTAATCTTTGGCAAGCACGGACACCCGGAGGTGGTGGGCATTGCCGCCCGCTGCAAGACCCCTCTGATCGCCGAAACCGAAGAAGATCTGAAGGAAATTCTTAAGAATTGGGCCGATCAGCCCATTTCAGTGGTTTGCCAGACCACTTTTCAAAAAGAAATTTGTTTAAAGTTTGTAAATATCGTAAAAAACACTTGTAATTCACCCCAGATATTTGATACAATATGTAATGCTACGGATTTACGCCAGACTGAGGCGCAAACCCTGGCTTTGCGGTCCGATTTTGCGGTTGTCATCGGTGACCCTTCCAGCAGCAACTCCCAAAGCCTCTATCGGCTGTGCTCGGAATATTGTCCGAAGGTGCAGTTCATTCAGGACGCACAGGAGTTGGATCTGACTGGATTGAAGCGGTCAACCCACGCGTTCGTCACTGCGGGCGCTTCAACACCGGATCGAATTATTGAGGAGGTATATAGGAACATGACTGAAGAAATCAAGACCACCGGCGCAGAGAGCTTTGAGGAATTACTGGAGCAGTCTCTGAAAACTTTACATACAGGAGAAAAGGTGACTGGCATCGTTACCGCTATCAACGCTACCGAAGTGTCCGTTGATCTGGGTGTCAAGCAGGCTGGCTACATCCCCACCACCGAGCTGTCCGACGATCCCACCTACGTTGTTGCTGATAACATCCACGTGGGCGACGAAGTCGAAGCCTTTGTCGTGCGTGTGAACGATGTGGAAGGCTGGATCATGCTGTCCAAGAAGCGTCTGGATGCCGTCAAGAACTGGGAGGTTCTGGAGGCTGCCGTCGAGAGCAAGGAGACCATGGAAGGCGTTATCGTGGATCAGAACAAGGGCGGCGTTGTCGCTCTGGTCAAGGGCATCCGCGTGTTCATCCCCGCCAGCCAGACCGGCCTGCCCCGCGAGGCTTCTTTTGACGCCATGATGAAGACCACCCAGAAGCTGCGCATCACTGAAGTCAACACCCAGCGTCATCGCGTTGTTGGCTCCATCAAGGCTCTGCAGAACGAGGCCCGCAAGGAAGCTCAGGCCAAGATCTGGGAGACCATCGAAGTTGGCACCGTCTATCAGGGCGTTGTCAAGTCCTTCACTTCTTATGGCGCTTTCGTGGATATCGGCGGCGTGGACGGTATGGTCCACATCTCCGAGCTGTCCTGGGGCCGCGTGAAGCATCCCTCTGACGTTCTGACCATCGGTCAGGAAGTCGAGGTCTATGTCATCGCTCTGGATGCCGAGAAGAAGAAGATCTCTCTGGGCTATCGCAAGGCCGAGGACAATCCCTGGACCAAGTTCACCACCACCTATGCCGAGGGCGATGTCGCCAACGTCAAGGTTGTGAAGTTCATGCCCTTCGGCGCTTTCGCCGAGGTTCTGCCCGGCGTTGACGGTCTGATCCACATTTCTCAGATCGCTGACCGCCGCATCGGCAAGCCCGAGGAAGTCCTGCAGGTTGGCCAGATGGTCGACGCCAAGATCATTGGCATCGACGAGGACAAGAAGAAGATTTCTCTGTCCATCCGTGCTCTGCTGACCGGTGAAGAGGCTCCCGCTGAGGAGACTGCTGAGTAAGCAATCAAAAGAAAACAGCCTCCGGTCGGTATGACCGGAGGCTTTCTTTTATTCTTCATCCTCATCCGTTGGGCGTTTTTTGCTTTTGGTAGGGGAGATATGGCTCAGGGGATTGGCCTCGGAGGCATCCTTGAGGTTTTGGTCCACCACATGGGTGTAAATCATGGTAGTGTCCAGGTTTTCATGGCCCAGCACTTCCTTGAGGGTACGCACATCCACGCCGTTTTGATACATCAGTGTGGCGGCTGTGTGACGAAGTTTATGTACCGAACAGTGTTTTTGGGACAGGCCAGCTGCGCCAAGATACTTCTTCACCAGGGCTTTGACCGTCTGCACATTGATCCGCTGGCCGAACTGGCTGACAAACAGCGCGTTTTTATGGCCGGCTTTTGGCGTGATCCGGTGGGGGAGATAGGCCTCAATAGCGTTGAGACAAGCCTGGTTTAAATAAACCATCCGCTCCTTATTGCCTTTTCCAAGCAGCCGCAGGCGGTCATCGGAGATATCCTGGAGGTTGATGCCTACAAGCTCGGAAACACGCATGCCGCAGTTGAGAAACAGGGTGATGATACAGTAATCCCGCTCTTTGTATTTTCCTTCGATGGATTCCAGTAATTGCAGGCTTTCACGAAGGGTCAGATACTTGGGCAGTGCGTTCTGGGCTTTAGGCATATCCAGGCTCTTGGTGGGGTTTTCGTCGATCAGCTGCAGTTTGTCGCAATAATATTTGTAAAATCCACGCAGGGAAGAGACCTTGCGAGCTCGTGTACGGACTTCGTTACCATATTCCGTTTCGGCACTTTTATGGTGTTTTGGCCGCTCTCTGGCAGTAAAAACAAGGAAATCCAGAACTTCTGCACGGGTAACACTACGGACAAGCTCCAGGTCAACAGGGTCCAGCGAAATGGCCGAAAAGTCCTGAGAAGGGGAGGTAAGGCCCCTTTTTTGCAGGATAAAGCGGAAAAAAGTTCGCAAATCCAGATAATATTCGTTGACAGTTCTGGGAGACCGGCCCATAATAGTTTCCAGATAGACCAGATAATCCCGAATAACCGGTGGGGATTCCTTTAAATAATCCATAAAACCCTCATAAATAATGGTGAAATCAATGTTGTACGAAAATATTTTGTATCATTTTCAAGGCGGATACTTGACAATTGTTTCTGATAATCATTATATCAGAAAGATCCTGTTTGGCAAGCATGAGCTTGGAGAAGATATTCTGTTTGCGCCCGAACATCCGCTGCTGAAAGAGGCCGCCAGACAGCTGAACGAGTATTTTGACGGTCGACGAAATACCTTTGATTTACCAATTTGTCCGGACGGCACTGATTTTCAAAAATCTGTCTGGAACGGTCTGCTGCAGATCCCATACGGCGAAACCTGGACCTACGGTCAGATGGCAGCGTTTATAGATCGACCCAAAGCGTCCAGAGCGGTCGGCGGCGCGTGCCACAACAATCCGATTGCAATTGTGATCCCGTGTCATCGTGTGGTAGGCACAAATGGAAATCTTACAGGATTCGGCGGCGGATTGGAAATGAAACGATGGCTGTTGGAGCTGGAATCGCAGAATTGTACGAAATAAGATAATATGTAGCAAAACCGGCGTCCGTATGATTCGGGTGCCGGTTTTCTGTTATTCTGGTTCAAACGCTCCCCTAAATTATACAAAATATTCATTTTGTATAATTAACTGTGCCGGAGAAAACACATCCCTCATTCTGTGTGAATTGCTTTGATGGGATCCAGTTTTGCTGCGCGCAGTGCCGGCAACATTCCAAACAACACGCCGCATACGGCAGAAATCCCAAGACTAATCAGAATACTTTCCCGCTGATAATGCAGCGCTGCATCAAACAGTTTCTGGAACAGACATACAATTCCATAACTACAGACAATTCCAAGTAATCCGCCAATCAAACACAGCAACATTGCCTCGCATAAGAATGTTTGCATGATTTCTCGTTTCTTCGCACCCAGTGCACGGTAAATTCCAATTTCCCTCGTGCGTGTATCGATGGATGAAACCATGGCATTCATGACGCCGATTCCCCCTACCACAACAGAAATCCCGGCAATTCCGCTAATCAGAAACGCTATCGTATCAGTAATGGCCGAAAAACTGTCCAGATACTGGTTCAGGTTTTCGTAAAGATAGTTCGTCCCCTCAGCTCGGTTCAGCTTTTCCAGCATGTTATCCGCCGCATCGGGATCATCCAGATTGGTGATCAATTTATCGGTCTGTGCGGCGGGATCCATAGTCTGCAGCGTAGTATAAGGCATATATACCAGATACGGCATTTTACCGCCGACCATCATGGAAATTCCGGCAGATTGCGATCGGATCACAGCGCAGATTTCCATCGCCTCTTTTCGGCCATTTACGGTTACATAGAGCGTCTTCCCAATAACATTGGTTCGTTTATATACTTTTTGTGCGAAATCTGCGTCGATCACAGCGATTTTTGCAGCTTCACGCACTTGTGCCGCAGTCGGCAGACTGCCATGATAGACTTCTATCTGAAAAACGTCACTTAAAGCCTGGTCAATGCCCAAAATTCCGGCGCTGGAAGAAAGATTGCGCAACTGGATCGTGCCCGATGCGATGGCCAATGGCATGACCGCATGCACACCGTTTGCAGACGCGATCGTTTCCACGGCTTGTTCGGAAAGCGACTCCCCTGCTTTGTGGTAAAATGCAACGCCGCCGACCCCTATGCGATCCAGCTCCTGCTGCACCGAATCCCCTGCCAACAATCCAAAACTCAAAACCGAGCTGACAGAAGTGATGCCAACGCAGATGGCTAAAACACAAAGTTTTGTTCGGATTCCGGCCCTGAAAATGTTTTTTCCCGCTAAAACCAGCAAATCAATGGGATACAAGACGAACCACCGCTCCTTCCCATTGCAAATCGGGCTGAAGCAGCACAACATCCTGCCTGCTCAGACCTTGTTTGATTTCCACTTGGTTTTCCAACTCGGAGCCGGTCTCAACCGCCTGTTTTATGATGCGTAGGCCCTGCAGCTTCAGGACATATTCCTGGCCGGTATCATCCTGACCAACGGCTTCATAGGGTAACAGAAGGATATTCTCACGGAGCGAAACTACGACTTTTGCCGCCGCACGATACCCGGGTTTTAAGGACGCGGGTTCCTGCAATGTGATTTGCACAGCAGTGTCATAGGTGGTCTGTCCGGTCAGCCGGGTCGTCTGTTTTGCATAGGGTGCGATCGCCGTCAGATTGCCAGGCAAATCATTGACCCCAAAGGCCGGTACCGACACATAGCAGTCCATGTCCTGATTCAGAAGTCCGATCACGTCCTCCCCTGCTATCGCTTCGATCTGAAGGCTTTCCGGAGAATACAGTTCCATGCAAGGCAGCAAGGAAGCGGCGATTTCTCCTATGTTTGCAGATATATTCATCACGATCGCCTCATCATTGCTGTAAAGGTAGTATACTTCACAATTATTGATTTGTAAAGGAATATTTGTGTTTACGGTATTCAAGAGCTGTTCTGCTGCCGTCAAATCGCCTGAAAGGATGGCATCTTTTAGTTCTGCCATTGCCAAGGCTGAAGCTACCTGCTCCCCGGTGGCTGGTTCGGTCTGTTCCAGCTTCATGAGGCACTGCCCTGCGGTCACCTGCTGCCCTTCGGAAACATAGATTTCCAGCACGCGGCTGCTGCCCCGTGGGTAAAGCCGCTGCAGTTCGGCGGCAAATACGCTCCCCTGCAGCGTTACGGTATCCTGGATGGAATTGACCTCCGGATATTGAAATTGCAGGGTCTCCCCTTTTTGTGTCTTGCTGTATGGACTGCATGTATACACAAACCCAAG
Organism: Clostridia bacterium; assembly: GCA_017521295.1. Lineage (GTDB taxonomy): Bacteria > Bacillota > Clostridia > Oscillospirales > Butyricicoccaceae > UBA4644. Next base: position 48,633 of record JAFXDF010000020.1, read on the forward strand.
CAGCAGGCCGGTTGCTGCTATGACAACCATGATTTTTTTCACGAAGCCACCTCATTTCTGCTGATATTCTTGCCTGCAAAGTACAAAATATGAGTACAACAGAACGGAGGTGGAACAAATGCAAATTCCCTGTTCCGAGGAGCGCTGTGCCTATCAGACCTATGGGGAGTGTACCTTAAAAACCGTCACCGATGACTGTACCATGAATCAAAAATGCGCCTATTATCGGCCAAAGAGCAAAAAACAGCTGTAAGGGCATTTTCCCTTACAGCTGCTGATTTTACATTATTCAAAGCACTTTCGGATAGCGCTTTGCACATCTTTCACAGGAATCAGCCGGATGCCCTCCATACCCCGAAGGCCGGACAGGTTGTCCTCTGGCAGAATGCAGGTTTTAAAGCCCAGGCGCTGAAGTTCCGCGATCCGCTGAGCCGCGCCGGTAACGGCACGCACCTCACCGGACAGGCCAACTTCGCCAAAAGCGGCCAGATCCTGGGGGATGCTTCGCTCCAGATAGCTGGAGGCAATGGCAAGAAGGACTGCCAGATCCACCGCAGGCTCGTCCAGATCCATTCCGCCCACCACGTTGATATAGGTGTCATAGGCGCCCAGAAGCATGCCTGCACGCTTTTCCAGAATGGCCAGCAGCAACACCGCACGGTTGTAGTCGATGCCGGCGGCCGTTCTACGGGCTGAGCCGTAGGCTGACTTGGTCACCAGGCCCTGGATCTCAGCCAGGATGGGCCGTGTTCCCTCCAGTGTGGCCACCACGCAGCTGCCGTTGGCGTTTTCCGGCCGGCCGCTGAGCAGCGCCGCCGAGGGATTCTGCACCTCGTCAAGGCCCAGATGGGTCATTTCGAACATACCGATCTCATTGGTGGAGCCAAAGCGGTTTTTGGTGGCCCGCAGCAGCCGATAGGAGGCATGGCGGTCGCCCTCAAAGTTGAGCACAGCGTCCACCATGTGCTCCAGCACCTTGGGACCGGCAATGCCGCCGTCTTTGTTCACGTGACCCACCAGGATCACCGAAACCGAATTGGTCTTTGCGAACTGCATAAGCTGCATGGTGCACTCCCGCACCTGGGTAATGCTGCCGGGAGCCGATTGCAGTTCGGGATTGAGCATGGTCTGAATGGAGTCCACGATCATGACCGAAGGTTTCAGCTGAAGTGCCGACAGCAGGATCTGGTCCATCTGTGTCTCGGCGCAAATGAGCAGATTATCTCCGTCAATGCCCAGGCGATCCGCCCGCATTTTGATCTGCGCCAGCGATTCCTCGCCGGTAACGTACAACACGGAAGAGCCCTCACAAAGGCTCCTGCAGGCCTGCAAGAGCAGGGTGGATTTACCGATGCCGGGGGCGCCCGATACCAGAACCAGACTTCCCTTTACCATACCGCCGCCCAATACCCGGTCAAGTTCTCCGATTCCGGTGGAAAACCGGACATCCTCGGTGCCGGCGATCTCTTTCAGTCGGACCGGACGGCTTCCGCCGCCGGGGGCCAGAATATTCACGCTTTTGGCATGCTTCTCTTCCCGAACGATCTCTTCGGCCATGGTGTTCCAGCTGCCACAGGACGGACATTTGCCGTACCACTTGGGCGAATCATAGCCGCATTCGGTGCATACATAGGCTGTTTTTGTTTTTGCCATCTTCCCTATCCCCTGTTGTATACTTCATAACCGCTGACAATGGCCAGCGCGATTTTGGTTTGGTAGTCGTCCTGCTGCAGTTTGGCGCATTCCTCCGGATTGGACAGAAAGCCGCACTCGATGGTGACAGCCGGACTCTGAATATTCTTCATTAAAAACACCCCTTCGGGTGCAGGCTTGCATACCCGGTCATTTTCCGGGTCCAGAACGGCCCGCAGACGGTCTTGCAGGGCCAGTGCCAGTTCCTGCCCCGCCCCGCCGTAAAAAACCTGTGCGCCGGCGTATTTGGCCTGGGAAAACTGGTTGAGATGAATGCTGAAAAACGGACATTGCGGATACTGCCGGGCGATCTCCAGCCGGGCGTGCAGATCGGCGTTTTTGTTTTGCCGGGTGGAGGCCTCCGGCTGATACTGCAGCGAATGATCATCGCTGCGGGTCATCAGCGCCGTTTTGCCGCAAAAACCGAACAAATCCCGGGTCTTTTGGGCGATGGCCAGCGTGATGGGAGCTTCGCACACTCCATCGGCTGAAACGGCTCCCCCGTCAATGCCGCCATGACCGGCGTCCAAGATCACATCCACCTGCATTTCGATCAGTTCAGAAGCAAAACGGGTTTTGCTGTTCACCACGATCATCAGTATTATAGCAATCAACGTCAGGAAAGTCAAAATTCCGTAAAACAGCAGGGTTTTCCATCGAAATCCGCCCATTATCCACCTCTCAATCGGCAAAACCGGCGGAAAACACACCGCCAAAGCCGCCCAGAAGCAGTGCACCCATGGACAATAGCAGCCGTCCGGTTTGCATGGGGGTGGAAAACAGCAGCAGCCCGGCAATCATCATGCCGCAGCCGTAAAGCACAGCGGCCAGCAGGCCGCACATCAGCTTTTTGCCGTTTTTTCGTGCGGCTGTCCAGGCGGAAAAGAAGGCCGCAAGCCCGATGATCAGCGGCCCCAACCAGCTGCACGCACGCAACGGCAACAGCTCCCGGCTCAGGGCCAGCGCCGCGCCAAAGGTCAGCACCAGCGTGAGCACGATTCCCACAACACCGCCTAAAAGGATCCTTCCGGAAGAGATACTGCGGTCATCCGCATTCCGTGTTTTTGCCATAAAAAAACCTCCCGCACAGTTTCTCATGAAAAACTATGCGGGAAGTTGTGCAATCATTACTTGCTTTCTTCGGTCTCCTGAGCCTCGGCCTCGGCAGCCTCAACAGCCTCGGGACCTTCGCGGGTCTGGATGGCCCACTTCTTAACGGTCAGACGGGTCTTGGCAGCGCCGGTCTCGAAGGTGACTTCGTCATCCTTGACAGACAGGATGCGGCCGGTAAAGCCGCCGATGGTGACGATCTTGTCGCCGGCCTGCAGGCTGGCACGCAGCTGACGGTCGGCCTTTTCTTTCTTCTTCTGGGGACGGATCAGCATGAAGTAGAACAGAGCCACCATGATGATCAGCCAAACGATGGTAAAGGTGCCGCTGCCACCGCCGATAGCATCGCCTGCGCCGGTAGCATACAGATTGAAGATGTTGGTCATAATTGCCTCCACTGAAATAAGAATACAATCATTATACCAAAAATGACTGGAAAAACAAGGGCAATCAGATTCTTTTTACGAGCTTTTCACTGTTTTCCCGGCGGAATTCTTCAAATCTGCCCTCTTCAATGGCCAGGCGGATGTCGGCCATCAGATTGTTGTAGAAATACAGATTGTGCAGGACAGCCAGACGCATACCCAGCATCTCCCCTGCTTTCAGCAGGTGGCGCACATAGCCCCGGGAGTACTTCTGACAAACCGGGCACTTGCAGTTGGGATCAATGGGACGGGGATCGGTCATATACTTGGCGTTGTTCAGATTGATGGCGCCTTCCGAAGTGAACAGATGACCGTGACGGGCATTTCGGGAGGGCATGACGCAGTCAAAGAAGTCCACGCCCCGGGCAACGGCCTCGATGATGTTGGAGGGCGTACCTACGCCCATGAGGTAGCGGGGCCGGTCGGCGGGCATGTGAGGCTCCACGGCCTCGATGATATCGTACATCACTTCGGCAGGCTCACCCACCGCCAGGCCGCCGATGGCGTAACCGGGCAGATCCATCTGTGCGATCTCCTTCATGTGCTTGACGCGGAGATCCTTGTAGGTGCCGCCCTGGTTGATGCCCCACAGCATCTGGCCGGGGTTGACGGTGTCGGGGCGCTCTTTCAGTCGATCCAGTTCATCCTTGCAGCGCTTGAGCCAGCGGGTAGTACGGTCACAGGACTTGGCCACGTATTCATGCGGGGCGGGGTTTTCGATACACTCGTCAAAAGCCATGGCGATATCCGAGCCCAGTGCCCACTGGATGAGCATACTCTCCTCGGGGCCCATGAAGATGTGCCGACCGTCGGTGTGGGCGTTGAAATAGACGCCCTCTTCCTTGATCTTGCGCAGCACGGACAGGGAGAACACCTGGAATCCGCCGCTGTCGGTGAGGATGGGGCCATCCCAGTCCATGAACTTGTGCAGGCCGCCCAGGGACTTGACAACATCCTGGCCGGGACGCACATGCAGATGATAGGTGTTGGAAAGCTCCACCTGACAGCCCACACGGCGAAGGTCCTCGGCGGACACGCCGCCCTTGATGGCGGCCTGGGTGCCCACGTTCATAAAGACGGGGGTCTGCACGGTGCCGTGGGCGGTCTGAAACTCGCCGCGGCGTGCCTTTCCATCGGTTGTGATCAGTTTAAACATGATTATCCTCCGGTAAGCCTGCCAGAACGCTTTCATCAGGCAGGGATTCAACATTTTTCAGAGTGCGCTGGATCTGGCGGGTACGGGTGCCCACCAGCTTGTCCAGTTCGGCATTGGCCTGGTTCAGGCGGTTTTGGGTAGCCTCCAGAACGGTGGCAAACTTATCAAACTCGCCCTTGACGGCGCCCAATACCTTCCAAACCTCGCTGGAACGCTTCTGAATGGCCAGGGTGCGGAAGCCCATCTGCAGACTGTTCAGCAGGGCGCTCATGGTGGTGGGACCGGCCAGGGTCACCTTGTGCTCCCGCTGAAGCACCTCCACCATACCGGCGCGAACCAGTTCAGCGTAAAGGCCCTCCACGGGAATAAAGAGAATGGCGAAATCGGTGGTGTTGGGCGGGTCGATGTACTTGGTCTGTACATCCTTGGCAAAGCCCTTGACCCGGGTCTTGAGGGCCTTGACAGCCGTTTCCACCTGGACGGCGTCGGCGGTATCATAGGCCGCAAGCACCTGCTCATAAGCATCCAGCGGGAACTTGGCGTCGATGGGCAGCCACACCGGGCTGCCGTCATTTCCGGGCAGGCGGATGGCATACTCCACATTGGCCTGACTTCCCTGCTTGGTTGCCACATTGACGGCATATTGGTCAGGGGTCAGCAGCTGCTCCAGAATGGCGCCCAACTGCACCTCGCCCAAAACGCCGCGGGTCTTGACATTGGAAAGTACCTTTTTCAGGTCCCCTACGCCCTGGGCCAGATTCTGCATTTCGCCCAGGCCTTTGTAGACCTGTTCCAGACGCTGGGATACCAGCTGGAAGGAATCGTTCAGCTTGCGGTCCAGGGTCTCCTGGAGCTTTTCATCCACCGTCTTGCGGATGCTGTCCAGCTGGGCCTGGTTTCCGGTCTGCATGCGTTCCAGACTTTCGCTCATGGAGCGGCGCAGATGCTCCAGCTTCTGCTCGGTCTGCATGGCAGAGCTGGACTGCTGGGCCTGGAGCTTTTCCAGCCAACCGTCCACCGACTGCAGCAAAAGATCCTGCCGGGCCAACAGCGCGGCGTCGTCCTTCTGGGTCTCCTGCAGATCGTTCTGCAGCTGGGCAAGCTGCTTTTCCAGTGCATCCATGCGCTGCAGTCTGCGGTTCTGCAAAATCAGCAGAACCAAACAAACAAGGGCAACCGCCAAAGCGGCAATCATCAGAAACCGTTCCATATCAGTAAATAAACATGGCGTCGCCGAAGCTGAAGAAGCGATAACGCTCCCGCACGGCCTCTTCATAAGCCTTCAGCACCTTTTCCCGGCTGCTGAAAGCCGAGATCAGCATGATCAGCGTACTTTCGGGCAGGTGGAAGTTGGTGATGATGGCGTCCAGACCCTTAAAGGTATAGCTGGGATAGATAAAAATACTGGTGCTGCCGCTGCCGGCGTGGGTCACGTGGTTTTCGTCGGTGGTGGACTCGATGGTGCGGCAGGAGGTTGTACCCACACAGATGACCCGGCTGCCCCGGGCACGGGCGGCATTGATGCGGTCCGCGGCCTCTTCGGTGACGGTGTACCGTTCGGAGTGCATCACGTGGTCGGTGATTTCCTCCTCCTTCACCGGACGGAAGGTTCCCAGACCCACATGAAGGGTCACACGGACGATCTCCACGCCCTTTTCCTCGATCTTTTTGAGCAGTTCGGGGGTAAAGTGCAGGCCCGCGGTGGGAGCTGCGGCAGAGCCGTTATTCTTGGAATAGACCGTCTGGTATCGCTCCTGGTCGTTGAGCTTTTCCTTGATGTAGGGCGGCAGGGGCATGGTGCCCAGGCGCTCCAGGTGCTCCAGGAAGATTCCTTCGTAGCAGAACCGCACCAGGCGGTTGCCGTCGGGCTTGACGTCCTCCACCACGGCGGTCAGCTGACCGTCACCAAAGGAAATGGTGGCGCCCTCTTTCAGACGGCGGCCGGGATAAACGATGCAGTCCCAAAGGTCCCCTTCCACGTTTTCCAGCAGAAGCACCTCCACAGCGGCACTACCGCCGCCGGTCTTCTGGCCGTAAAGACGGGCGGGCAGAACGCGGGTGTCGTTGATCACCAGGCAGTCACCGGGAACCAGATGGTCCAGAATATCATAGAAATGTTCATGCCCTACCCTGCCGGTTTTCCGGTCCAGTGTCATTAGCCGGGAGTGGTCCCGCTGAAGCAGGGGCGTTTGGGCGATCAGCTCTTCGGGCAGATCGTAGTAAAAATCAGACTTTTTCAATGGTTCAGCCTCAATTCGGATCGTAATAGTCCACTTCTACGTCGGTGAAGTAGAACTTGATAATTTCTTCAAAGTCAAAGCCTTCCTTGGCCATAGACTTGGCACCCTCCTGGCTAAGGCCGATGTTGTGGCCCGAGCCGGTGCCGGTGATGGTGTATTCACCCTTCTTATGGGTCTGCTGCTGGGGCTGGGTGATGGTGATCTCCTCAATGCCGTTGGCGGTCAGGGCTACAACCCCGTCCTCCAGGTCGATCTTCTCGGCCTTTTTACCATCGCCCTGAACGTACAGGCCGTCCAGCTCCACCTGCTTGCCGTTGATATTCACCGTCTTTTCGCCGGTATTGCCGTTGATGGTATAGCGGTGGCTTCCCACGGTGAAGCCCAGGGTGGGGCTGTTCAGCGCCGTTCTGGCCCGGTCACCGGTAAAGGTCTTGGTGGAGCCGTCCTCCAGTTCCACCGTCAACGCCAGAACATTGCCCACGTCGCTGTATTTGCTCACGTACACATCAGTAACGTCCTGAGTCACATAGCCCTTGGTCTGCAGGATCCAGCTGATCTGGCTCAGATTGGCGGTAAAGCTGAAGGGGCGCATGCTCTCCAGATAGGTGTCCTCCACCGCCTTCAGATAGGGAATATCCTTGCCCCAAATATTGCCGCAATCCTCGGTGTAGCCGCCGCTGGAGGCGTGATAATAGGTCTGGCAGATTTCTCCGTCGTAAAGCACGAACAGGCCGTCCACGGCCTCTACGGCCGAGTCGCTGACCTCGGTGGCATTGCCGGTGCCGTAATACACCTGGCAGTCGGTGGTGTTGCAGAGGTCAAACCCCTTTGCACGGTGCTTGCTCAGGTTGTTGACGGTATAGCATTTTGCGCACAGGGCCTGGGCCTTCTGGGCCTCGATGGGCCAGCTGGGGCTGATCTCATAGGGGATGACGCCCTTGATATAATCGGTGAGACCCACCACATTGATCACGTTGATATTATTCCCGCTGACGCGGTTATACTCAAAACCGCCGTAATAGCGGTAGCCCTTGAACCAGGTCTGCTGGCTGAAAGGCATGATGCCCAGGGGGTATTCGCCCAGCATGTCAAACTGATAGAGGATATGAGAGGTTCCGGTGACGACCACCGTATAGCAGGTGCCGTTGGGCACCCGGCGCTCCAGCTCCCAGCCGATATTGTTGGACACCCGCTCCAGAGCCGCATTGGCGTCCTCACCGCTCATGTACTGGCCAATGCGCACACGGAAGCCCTTTGCGGTGTAGCAGAGATAGGCGTCGTAGCCTTCATCTTCCACCTCATCGATCACATCCAAGGCATCGTCCAGGTCGAAATACTCATCGATCTGCAGGCAATAGGCGCCCACCGTGTCGCTGTAGTTGGCCAGAGGGGTATCGGAATAGTCGGTGCCGGACAGCCACAGATTGGTGTTTTTCAGAACGGTGATCTTGTTTTCATCGTCGATCTCATAGGTGGAAACAAACTCCCGGTCTTCATCAAAATAGCCGAAGGCGTATCCGGTGTCCATGCCGGAATAGTTCTGTAGATTGGCAGCGGGCAGCGCCTTGCTGTCATAATTGAGGCCTACCTTGATGATAGGATCGTAAGTGCGGGCGGCTGCTGTATGGGGTAAAAATGCCAAAAACAGGCATAAAACACATACCAGGGAAAGGATTTTTTTCATGGGGCACCTCGTCAGTTCTTGCGTCTGTGGTAAAGAATCCAATATTTAAAATATTATACCGCAAAACCCGACATAATTCAATGAAAAACGGCAGGTTCCACGAAAAAAGAAAGGCCTTTCACCGATCTCTCCCCTTCTGCATAGATTGAGAATGAAGGTATCCTTCAAATCCAATCGGGAGGTTAATGCTATGCCTGAAAAGGTTTCCCCTGGCCCGCTGCGGGGCAATCCCCCGCCCCGCGAGGCTGTTTGCATCCATACGCGAAAAGTTTATGACTCCTGCTGTGAGAAAGAGTGCCTCCGTGATCTGCGGGTCTATCTGACCGGTACATCCCAGAGCATTCTGGAAAGCGCCATCAACGTCAAGGCAAAGAGCGCCGAACTGCTGTGGACCTCCATCGACGTGGAGCCCATCACCTATAACCGGGGCTTCTTTACGGTGGATGTGCGGTATTTCTACAAGGTGGTCTGCGAGGCCTTCTGCGGCGTTGGCCGGCCCAAGACCCTGTACGGTCTGGCCATCTTTGACAAGCGCACCGTCCTCTTCGGCAGCGAAGGCAACGCACGGATCTTCAGCTCCAGCTATTCCTGCAACGCTTTGGATCTGCAGAATCCGGAACGCTCCAATCTGCCGGTTGCCGTTGTGGAAGTGGTGGATCCCGTTGTGCTGGGCTGCCGTATGGAGGACAGCTGCTGCTGCAACTCTGCCGTAGATGTCCCCGCCGATATCTGCGGCTGCTTTGATGACGATCTTTCCATCGGCAACGACGGCCGTCAGCTGTTCGTGACCCTGGGACAGTTCAGCATCATCAAACTGGAACGGGATGTGCAGCTGCTGATGCCTGCCTATGACTTCTGCATGCCCCGGAAGGAATGCGCCGGTTCCTCGGAAGATCCCTGTGCCCTGTTCCAGAACTTCCAGTTCCCTGTGGATGAGTTTTTCCCGCCCAAGGAATGCGATTTTGTTCAGAATCAGACGGGTGCCAATGCCTCCAACTGCGGTAGCACCCAGAACGGCTGCGGAAATTGCGGCTGCGGCCGCCTTTCCCGCAAGTGATGGACAACAGAAAAACGGCGTGACTGCGGTCACGCCGTTTTGTTTAGTCAGTTTCCTTGAGGATCGCGTACCAGCACGCATCACAGATGCCCTGATTGTTCCGGTCTGAGGCCCGAAGGGTTGCTTCGTATTGCATGCCGCAATTCTTCATGACCGCTCCGGAATGGGGATTCCGGGGATCGTGGTAGGCGTCCACACGGCGCAGGCCAACTTCTGTAAGCAGAAAACCAATCACAGCTTTCAGCGCTTCCGTGGTGATGCCACGGTGCCACCAGGTCCTGCCGAGGCAATAGCCAACCGTGGCTTTTTCCACCCGGTTATCCAGCGCCACCACAGCGATATTGCCAACAGGCTTGTTCCCGTTATCTTTTGGCACGATAGCCCAATTGTAGTAGGCCTCTTCCCCGTAGTGCCCAGTCCAATCCTCCAAAATGGATCTGGTGACGGTTTCGCTTTCATGGGTGGGCCATGTCAGATATTTGGTCACCTCCGGGTCGGAAGCCCAGTTCTGATACATGGCATGGGCGTCGTCAGCGGCAAACGGACGAAGGATCAGCCGCGGGGTCTCCAGCACTTTGGTTCCAAGATGCTTCATGATTATTCAAACAGGTCGAAATCGCATTTTTCCAGCAGATCAAGCTGGGCTTCGGGCTGATCCAGCACCCGGCGGGACTGGGCCAGAATGGCGCTTTCAATGACGTTTCTCGCCAGACGGCCGTTGCCGCTGGATCTGTCGTCCATGGCCTGAATTACGCAGAAGTAGTCCAACAAAGCGCCTTTGGCCTCTTCCGACAGACGGTATCCCCGGGAAGTGGCGTTGATCTCGGCGATTTTGGCCAGTTCGTCACCGGTATAATCGGGGAATTCAATAATGTTGGGGAATCGGCTCTGCAGGCCGGAGTTTGCGGTGAGGAAGGTCTCCATTTCCCTGGTGTAGCCGGCCAGAATGACGATGAGGTCATCCCGGTTGTCCTCCATGCCCTTTACCAGGGTGTCGATGGCCTCCAGACCGAAGCTGTCGTCCTTGCCGCGATAGAGCGAATAGGCCTCGTCAATGAATAAAACGCCGCCCAGGGCGCTCTTGATCACCTGCGTGGTCAGGGGCGCGGTGTGGCCAACGTATTTGCCCACCAGGTCGGCACGGCTGACTTCCACCAGCTGACCACCCGACAGCACGCCAATGGCCTTCAGGTATTTGGATACCAGACGGGCGATGGTGGTTTTGCCGGTACCGGGATTACCGGTAAAGATCATGTGCATGGACACGCCACTGACCGGCAGGCCCTGGGCTTTGCGCATCTCCTGCACCTTGTAGTTCTTCTCCAGAGACAGGATATATTCTTTGATCTCGCGCAGGCCCACGATGTTGTCCATTTCGGCCTTGACGGCTTCCAGCTCGCCACGGTAGCCGCCGGGCAGCAGGGACAGTAGGTCGGTCTTGACGCCGTCCAGCACGGCGAACAGATGAGAATCCTCGCAAATCAGGGAAACCGTCTGTTCGGGGACGTCTTTTTCCAGTTTGTACTGGGCCAGGGCTTCAAAGCAATCATCAACATAGTCCAGAATGCCGCCGATGCCGGTATCAGGCTTGATCTTGTCGGCCAAAAAGGCATTGATGCTTGCATCTGCAGCAAGTGTAAAGCCAAGACGCTTTGCAGCCTTTTCGGCCAGTTTTTCATACTGCAAGGCGGCAATCTTCTCGACAGATTCCCGAGCCAGGGGCTGGGTGGCACAAACATCGCCCAGCGCATCCACCACTTTGGCGCCAAAAGCGCCCACCAGCTTGTCCAGGCCTTTTTCGGAAACCAGAACCAGATAGCTGCCGTTGGCGTGGATACAGCCCACCGTTTCGGAGGCCAGCGCCGTTCCGGCATCCACCAGATGGCCCTTCTGCATCACATAACGGGAGGCAAGCTGCAGGCTGCCGGTGCAGATCAACTCACCCAACTGCTGCAAAAAAGCCGGATGGCACTGTTCATAGTGATCCAGCACCAGGATACCGCCCTTCAGCAGAGCGGCGTACAGATCCTGGAGGAACAGTTTTTCCTCGCTCTGCCCGGGATACAGGGCCAGATCCATTGTCTGCACCTTACCGGATGCCAGCAAGCCGGCCTCAGCCATGCCTTCCGCCACCAGATCCAGGGCAGTATGCCGGCCGGTGTTGGGCTTGCCGTGGACCAGAATGGCGTTGCGCAGGCCTTCAGGTTGCTCCCACCCCATGATATAAGGCCGCTTAAAGGCGATGACCAGCTTTTTCAAAAAGGCCTCCTGGCCGATGAGCGTGCCGGTGAGTTTGGGCAGCAAATCGCCGAACCGCTGTGCTTCGGGACGGCTGTCGGTCTCCTTAACGGTCGTTTCGGGTTTCGCGGGGGCTTTCTGCTGATAAGTGACGCCAAAATCCTTCTCTACTTCCTTCTGGATGGCGTCAAAATCCAGTTCACCGCTCATCTTTTTCAGTTCGGCTAACTGATCCTGCAGCTTTTGGTTAAGATTTTCCTGTTTTTTCTGAATCGCATCCAGGCCGTCATTCATCTTGCGGCTTTGCTCCAAATAGGTTTCGGCTCGCTGGGTGGAAAAAGTGCGGCTTTTGCCGCTTCCAAACACGTCGCGCAGCAGATCGTCAAGTTCTTTGGCCATCACACAAGCCTCCGTTCAAAAAATCTTTCAAATAGCGGAAGGGCACCATTTCTTCCCGGTCATTCATTTGCAGAATTTCCTGAGCGGTGGCCCATTTATAGTCACAGGTTTCACCGGGCTGCAGCACTACCGCATCCAGCGGAAAGTCCTGTCGGAACAGCCACACATCGGTGAACCAATCCCAGCCCTGATAGGACAGGATGATCCGACCGTTTTCCGGAGAAACCGACAGGCCGGTCTCCTCCTTCACCTCTCTGAGGGCTGCAGCAAGGCTGTCGTCACCCGCCAGAGCCGAACCGCCGGTACATTCCCAAAGACCGGCATAGCCCTTGTTTGGGGCACGCTTTGTAATGAGAAACCGCCCGTCGGTATGCTGCAGCCAGACGTGCACCGTCAGGTGATAATCGCCGGTTGCAAGGGGCTCTCCCCTTTTCTGCACACGGCCTGTAAAGTTTCTATCCTTGTCATAGATACCCCACAGTTCGTCCGAGCTGGTCTGCACATTTCGCCAGCCCTGCACCCAGTCATAAAACTTGATGTGGGCTGCGGGATAGGTAAGCTTCCGGGGCGGCACATCCATCAGACAAATTTCTGCGATTTCCGACTGAGGCATCGGCCCCAGTTCTTCAATCTCCGCAAAAAAGATCATACCGTACCGGGTAATCTGATAAGCACAGATGGGGGTCAGTTCGAACTTCCTGGCGCCGGTTTCTTCCATCAGTTCCCGCTCCGCCGCCTGAAGAGGGGTTTCACCGGGCTCGATATGTCCGCCGGGAAGCTCCCAGGTATCCCGTTCCCGATGCCGGCAAAAGACCCAGTGATCCTGATATCTGGCTGCGATCACCGAAAAGGTCATCTGTTCTTCCGGGATCTCACCCAGGTTGTAACGAACAGGCTCCCGTTTGGGATGCTTGACTTCCATATTCTCCCCTCCCCTTTCTTTTACCAAATTATTTTACCACATCGCAAAATGAAAAACAACGCTCCGAAGAGCGTTGTTTTTCTATGATTTAAATGAATTAGTCCTTCAGCAGGGGCAGCGTGATATCGTACTTGCTGTCCAGGGCGCTCTCGAAGGGAGCTTCCTTGGAGTACAGGCCGACAGCAGCGGCACTCTTCTTGATGGGCTGGATGGTACCGGCACCGGCAACGCAGCCGCCGGGGCAGCACATACCTTCCAGCAGATATCCGTTGTATTTACCAGCCTTGGCCAGCATCAGCATCTTCTTACACTCGGACAGACCCTGAGCGGCAACGACCTTGACCTCGCGGTCGGGAGCCAGGTGCTTGGCAGCCTCAACAACGGCAGCGGCAACACCGCCGCCAACGGCAAAGTTACGGGCAACACCGGAAGCCTCAGACAGGGGCACTTCATCCTCGGCGGGAATGGCCTTAAAGTCCACTTCCTTAGCCTCGAACATACCCTGCAGCTCTTCAAAGGTCAGAACGAAGTCAACATCGGAACGGACGCTGCGGCGGCTGGCCTCCAGCTTCTTGGCGGAGCAGGGACCGACGAAGGTGATCTTGGCCTCGGGATGCTGCATCTTCAGCATACGGGCAGTCAGAACCATGGGAGACATGGCCATGGAGATGTTCATAGCCAGCTCGGGGAACTCCTTCTTGGTCATGACAGACCAGGCGGGGCAGCAGGAAGTAGCCATAAAGGGCTGATACTCGGGAACTTCACGCAGGAAGTCCTTAGCTTCCTCAATGGTACACAGGTCGGCACCGATAGCAACTTCAACAACATCGGAGAAGCCCAGCATCTTCATAGCGGCAGTCAGACGCTCGGGAGTGGCGTCGGGACCAAACTGGCCGTAGAAAGCGGGAGCCACGCAGGCGATGTTGCGGTCGCCCTTCTTGATGGAGTGGATCAGCTGGAAGATCTGGCCCTTATCGGAGATGGCGCCGAAGGGGCAGGAAACCATACACATACCGCAGGAAACGCACTTGTCATAGTTGATCTTGGCGCGGCCGTGCTCATCGGACTCGATGGCGTTCATGCCACAGGCAGCAGCACAGGGACGCTCCTGCTTGATGATGGCGTTGTAGGGGCAGGCGTTGGCGCACTTGCCGCACTTGATGCACTTGGTCTCGTCAATGACAGACTTGCCCTTGACGAAGCTGATAGCGCCCTTGGGGCAGACTTCGTAGCAGTAGTGAGACAGGCAGCCCTGGCAGCCTTCGGTGACGTAGTAACGGTTGGTGGGGCAAGCGTTACAGGCGTAGCTGATGATGTTCACCAGGGGGGGATCATAGTACTTTTCGGCAATGGCGCTCTCGTTGACGCCGTCGGACAGACGGGTGTGCTCGGTAACAGAGCGGAGAGGCAGGCCCATGGCCAGACGCAGGCGCTCGCCGATGATGGCGCGCTCCAGGAAGATGGACTCGCGATCCTCGGGCAGCTCGCCGGGAGCGATCTTGTAGGGCAGGTCTTCGATACGGCTGTAGTCGCCGCCCTCATAGGCCAGACGGGCAACTTCGGTGAAGATCTGCTTGCGGTGTGCGGTCATAGAAGTAGCAATGCCGCGGGTTTGAGTGAGATTCATAGCAATTCCCCTTTTATGTAATCTATTTTCAAGTTTAACACATGCTGATTTTAACGTTTTTGCCGAGCTCGGTCAACTCTTTTTCCAGATCCTTGGCCAGTCCCAGTTTGCTCTGGAAAGATATATCCTGGGTCATGTTGGATGTATTTACCGAAGTGCCGAAGAAAATGTTCACATCGGTGGCCTGTTCCAGCAGAAGTTCTGCCAGACAGGCAGCGCCATTTTTGGGATTTTCCAATTCCAGGGTCATCATGCAGTCCCGGCGGTACTGACGCACCAGATCCAGGGTCGCCCGCAGGGTCAGAAGGCCTTCGGTTACCAGATCCACGCCGTCGATCCGGGACATAGCGGGGACCGATTCGGTTGCGGTATCCTCTCGGCTGAACACTTCCTTACCCAGATAGGCCGCAACGGTTTTTGACGTTGTGCCGCCGCATACCACATGGGCACCGGCTTTGGAGAAGAACAGACGCATGGTCGCTTCGTCATCGGCGCGGTTTTTAGGCGGTCCGATCATCATATTGACGGCATACCGGGGCCGAGCCTTAATGGCGATGATGGTAGCATCGTCGTCAGCCTCATCCAGGTTCAGCGCCAGCGCCGCACGAAGGATCCGGGCCGCTATTCGCTGGGCAGAGACATCTTCCCCGTCGTACTGGGCAGCCAGGGTGGCAACCTCTTCCGATGGCCAACCGTCACCGGTCTTTCCCCGGCCGGCCTGGGTGATACCGTCGCTCATCAGAAGCAGCAGATCCCCTTCTTCCAAATGAAGGGTGCTTTCGTGGATTTCCTTTTCACCCACAAACTGCACACCGTAAGGATACCGCACCTGTTTGCCCTGCCGGATCAGCAGCGCAGGCGGATTGTCATATCGCGCAAGATATGCCGTTGTGCCCTGCAGCTTCAGTGCCGTAAAGGTGGCATAGGCCAACTTCCGTTCCTTACACATGGGAAGGGTTTCGGAAATGGTCATGATGCACTCGTCAATGGGAATATTTCCGGCCATCATGGCGGACAGCATTTTTGCGGTCAAGGTAGCCAGAATGTTGGCCTTGACACCGCTGCCCATGCCGTCGGACAGTACCAGGATCTGTTGGTCGTCCTTCACATCCTGACACCAGAAGTCACCGCAGATGCTTTCACCATTTTTAAAGACGCTGGCCACACCAAACTCCAGGACCAGGTCTCCCACGATCAGATTATCTCTGTTCATCTTTGTCCTCATCCATCAAAATGGTGTTTTTCAGGTCGTTGACGGCAACTTTGGTTTCTGCAACCGTTTCACCCAGAAGGCTTGCAATCTCATGTGCAATGCGCATCTGCTTTTCCACGATCTCGTCAGCCATGCTGGCAGTACGTAGCTTGACCTGGCGGATCTGGTTCTTTTTCTGACGGCTGCGGGTCACGTCCTTCATAATGCACGTGACGATTTCTTTATCTTCATCGCAGATAAATACCTGCTCCAGATAAACATTGTAGTCGGAAAGATAGGTGTAATTCTGGATCTGCCGTCCGCTGCCGCTGAGCACGCGAACGAAATCAAACTCGTCCAAAATCCGGGACACCGGGTACCCGATGATATCTTCCTTGTTATGAATTGCGAAAATTTCGCAGGCGGCCTGGTTGATCTGTTTGACTTTCAGATCTCGACCAACCGTAACGATGGCGTTGGGCGATACGCTGACGATTTTATCGGAATAAGATTCCATCTTGGCCTGCATATAGGGCAGACACATGGTGATGTCGGCGCGGCCGAGGAAAACGGCGTGCGCTTTTTCCCGGCAGGTAGCATAACCGCACATGCCACAGTTCAACTCATCCTCAGGCTTGTTCTTGCCCATGCGCCGCAGAACGTTCTGCAGCTGTTCGGCGGTGGGCTCGGGCCGATATACGGGCCGTGCGGTAAGGGTGTCTTCCAGCTCCACCGACTCATCCACTTCGAAATCCGCCTCTTCCACGTCCAGGGCCGAAGCCTGGACAACGGCGGAGGAAACAGCAACACGCTTTTGGCGCTTCTGAAATGCCGGACCGCCAACACAGGAACCTTCACAGGCGGAAACTTCAATGAAGCAGCGTTTGAGCTTTCCGTCAACGGCGTCACGGATGGCCTGGATACAATCCTCCATGCCATCCACGGCCAGATAACGCCAGCCGGGCTGCTCTTTCATGGTACGCAGAATACCGCCGGTCACCGGGAACATACGGGATAGCTTGGCATCGCTGTTGGCAAAGGCCTTGTTAATGATGATGCCGCTTTCACGCATCCAGTCTTCCAGCTCGTCGAAGGTCAGATCGTAGTCAGGGCCATCGATACAGCCCTGGGGCACCGTTTCTGTCTTTTTGGAAATACAGGGGCTGAGGAACACCACAGCCGAACCGGGACACCGCTGACGGATCAGACGGGTGACTGCGCGCAAGGGCGTTACCACGGGGGCCATGAAAGGAATTGCCTCGGGCATATATTTCCGGATGTATTGATTGATGGAGGAACAGCAGGTGGTGATCACCGGCCCCTCGATATCAGAAGCAAGCAGTTTTTCATATTGGGTTTTCACCAAATAGGCGCCCTCGGCGGTTTCAAACACCTGGGAGAAGCCCAACTGCTTCATAGCGGCAGAGAACATCTGCCAATCGCAGCCTTCGAAATAAGCGGTAAATGAGGGAGCTACAGCGGCAACAACATCTTTGCCGGAGGCAAGCAGCTGCCGGATCTCCTGCAGGCTGCTGATGTCCTCTTTTGCATTCTGCGGACAAACTACCGTGCAGCGGCCGCAGAGGATGCAGTCTTCCTCCACGATCTGTGCCTGCTGATCAATGACGCGAATGGCTTTGACCGGGCAGTTTCGAACACACTTATAGCAGTTTTTACAGTTGGCTTTTTTGAATTGCAGGATCCCCATGTTGAGACCCTCCTTTTAAAATTGACTGCCCATTTTGTCTTTCAACTGATGGGCCAGCATAGCCAGAGAAGAAGACAAATCTTCATTGCGGACAATGACGTTTTCCGGCACCCGAAGCTGAACCGGTGCAAAATTCCAGATGGCAAGCACGCCGGCCGAAACCAACTGGTCACAGACCACTTGCGCCTGATCGGGAGAAACGGTGATAATGCCGATTCGGATGTGCATGCGCCTGCAGAGATCCACCATGCGCCGTACCGAGAAAATCGGTTTATCATGAATGGTAAGGCCGTCCATGGCATCGTTGCGGTCAAAGGCGGCAACGATATGCACACCGCAGTGATCAAAGCCGTTATTGCCCAGAAGCGCGTGTCCCAGGGAACCCACACCAACCAGAATGGCATCGTCCACATTGCGGTAGCCAAGATAGGTCTCCATGTTGTCAATGAGGTCAGCCACGGGAAAACCGGTCCGGGGTTTGCCCGGAGCGCTGCTCATCACCGCCAGTTCCTTACGAACCTGGACTTCGTTCAAACCAAGTTGCCGTGCCACAGCGGGCGCAGTAACATAAGCGCATCCCTGGTTGTGCAGCTCCTTCAGATAAAGAAGGTAGCGTGGAAGGCGCTTTAGCCCCTGTTCAGACAGTACGACAGGTTTGGACATGGAAGCCTCCAATCAGTATATTTTTACTGGTATAGTATACCGCATAACGGCTAATGTTGTCAATTGCTTTGATACAATACTGTATAAATCCATAAAAACGCCTACCCATCAGGCAGGCGTTTTGTAAGTTATTTCGGGTTCTTTTGCAAAAAAGCGAAAAGTTTTCCGGTCTTTTGTTTCTTTGAAGACAAATCCGCCTTTACATCAGGAATTTCAGCGTGAATTATCTCCTCGGTTTCAGCTGCGGCTACGGCTTTCCATTCAAGATTTTGCTCGGTTTCCGTATCAAACAGATGCACCGCCCCACCACTGAAAGACAGGCTCGTTTGGGCACCCGCAGGGAATTCACGGAGCAGATGTCCCGCGTCATCCATTCCGGATACCACCGCCACAACGTCCCGGTCCTGTGCCGTGAGGTGGACATGGATCGAACTGCCCATCATTTCACGAACGCCGATCCTGGCAGAAATCCCGCTATCTCCGATCTGAAGATGCTCGGGACGGACGCCGACGATCACTTCTCCTGGCAAAGCCCCCTGCTCTCTGAGACGTTTCTGCTTTTCTTCCGAAAGTACTACGCGGAAGTTTTCCACCTGTACGGAAAAGACGCCCTCTTCACAATGAAGCGTTCCGCGGAAGAAGTTCATCTGGGGCGTTCCGATAAACCCAGCAACAAAACGGTTGGCAGGATGCACAAAGACCTGTTGCGGCGTGCCCACCTGCTGGATCACGCCATCCTTCATGATGACGATCCGGTCACCCAGGGTCATGGCCTCAGTCTGGTCGTGGGTGACGTAAACGAAGGTGGTATTGATGCGTTCCCGCAGCGTCAGGATCTCGGCGCGCATCTGGTTGCGCAGCTTGGCGTCCAGATTAGACAGCGGTTCATCCATAAGAAACACTTGGGGTTCCCGAACGATGGCTCGGCCGATGGCCACACGCTGCCGCTGACCGCCCGAAAGGGCCTTGGGCTTGCGGTCCAGAAGCTCGGTGATATCCAGGCTGCGGGCGGCTTCCCGCACCTTTTCGTCGATGATCCGCTTGGGAAACTTGCGCAGGCGCAGGCCATAGGCAATGTTTTCATACACCGTCATGTGGGGGTACAGTGCATAGTTCTGAAACACCATGGCGATATCACGGTCTTTGGGCAAAACGTCGTTCACCAGTTTATCGCCGATATAGATCTTTCCGGTGGTGGGCAGCTCCAGTCCGGCGATCATCCGCAGGGTAGTGGATTTACCGCAGCCCGAAGGCCCCACCAGCACAACGAACTCTTTATCCTTGATCTCCAGATCAAAGGCATCCACGGCCGTGACCGACTTATCAAAGAACTTGCTGACCTGTTCAAACCGTACTCTGGCCATTTTCATCCTTCTTTCCGGCGTATTTCTGCCATTGTTTTTCCCGACGTTGCTCGCGGCTGGTTTCCAGTTTGTTTTTCAGCCACTTGCCACCTTTATTCAGTACTGTCCGCATCCAGCGAACTGTGACAACACAAAGGGCTGCGGTGGGCAGGGCCGCAAACAGCAGCGTAAGCAGCAGAAGCAGCGCGGCGTAATCCTCGGTAAGGCGTACGGCGTTTTCCCAATAAGGGTAGATGATGCCGTGGATCCCCATGCTTCGCTTTCCAAAATCGCCCATAACGGTCAGAAGATTTCCCAGGGAATACCGGCTGCTGTTTTCCACCAGGATCCCATCCTGCAGCGGAAAATTTTCCCGAATGGTATTGGCGGCAAACGCGCTGATGGGATTGGGCAGGACCGCCTCATAGCAGTTGATGCCAACCTCTTCCCTGCAGGCCTTCAGCGCGGAGAAAGACATGAACATGCCCGCCCCGTCGGTATAGGCCAAGCTGCTGTACCGGTCATCCTCCCGGGATACCACACCGGCCACGTAATACTCCGCGCTGTTGATGGTCACCGTCAGACCGGTGAGGTCCATGCCGCCGAACAGCTTCCAGGCCAGCTCCTCATCCAGCAGGACCCGGTCTTTCATCAGATCGGTCTCTGCCAGATAGCTGCCCGAACGAAGATACAGCGGATGAAAGCGGAAAAAGTCTCCGCCGACGCCGATGACCTTCACTTCGGCATTTCCCCGTTCTCCGGTAACCGTTAGGGTTGCCTTTCCCGAATAAGCGTCGGTATACAGCGCGCCCTGTTCCGGGGCCTCCATGGCTGCTTCGGTGAGCTTTGCGTCCAGCTTCTGCCGGAAGGAAAAGATATCCTCCTCCTGCAGCAATTTCTCATTGGGCAGATAGCAGGCGATCTGAGCGAAGGGCTGGCCGCTCTCCCCTGCCCAGGTGCTGGCGGCGTTCAGGGTTGGCAGGGCGGTGCAGACCCTCCAAAAGAGGGCCAGGCAAACCGCGGCCAGCAGAGCCAGAACCCCGCACACCGACGGGAATATCCACTTTTTCGAAAGTGTGATCGGTTTCATTTAATTCTCCACCATATTGACCTGCATACCGGCCTCCAGCGGTTTGCTGGAGGTGGTGATCACGTAATCGCCCATAGAAAGCCCGGAAACGGCGGCGGTGGTGTCATCCTGCGCCAGCACATTCACATCCACGCGGTTTGCAATGTACCGGTTGCCCAAGGGGCTGTGCTTGACAGACAGCACCAGCACAAAGGTGCCGTTGGTATCGGTGCGCAGCGCGCTGTTGGGGATGATGGCGTCAAAGCTTGCGCTGCGTTCACCCACCGACAAGGTCACATTCTGGCCGCTGGAAACATCACCCGTGAGGGTGAACACCAGCAGCTTGCCCTGGCCGGGCTTGCTGGGATCGTTGACGATCTGGGTCAGCGTCACATCCAGGCTTTCGCCCCAGTAGTAATTGGAAACGGAGGCCTTGTCGCCGATGCGGACCTTCTGCGCCTGCTCGTTGGTCACCGGCAGGCGGACGGTATAGCCACGGTCCACGATCTCGATAACGGCAAGGGTCTCCCCTGCCACGGCGTCACGGCCTGCCACGGCGTTCAGCGTGCTGATCTGGCCGGAAACGCTGGCGGTAACCTCCGAGCCCATGGATTCTCCCTGGAGCTGGGCCACCAACTCTTCCTGTTCGGCAATCTCCTTGAGAGCGTTATCCAGATCCAGCTGCTGGGACGCCGCCACTTTTCCGTCGGCCTTTTTCTGTTCCGCCAGCGCAAAGATCAGATCATCCAGGGTGTCCTGGCAGCTGTCCACCCGGTCTTTGGCCGACTCATAATCGGCCTGACGGTCCTGCAGATCATCATACTGCTCCTGCAGGGAGGTCACAACCTCTTCCTGATACTCCACCTGAGATTCCAGATAGTCCCGCTGATAGGTCAGGCCTTCGGTTTCGTTTTCCAGGTCCTGCAGTTGGTCATAGCCGCTGTCAAGCTTCTCTTCCAGCTCGTCCGCATCCCGTTCAGCCGACTTCTGGCTTGCGCGAAGTTTTTCGATCTCGGCTTCCACCGAAAGAGCGCCGTCGGCAGCGCCGGAATAGCGTTCGATCCGTGCCTCGGCATCGGCAATATCGTCCAGAATACGTTTAACCGCTTTGAATGCGGCCGCTTCTTCAGCGGAGGCCTTTTTCTCTGTATTGGGCGTTGTAAGCAGGGCCTCCATCTGGTAAAGCAGTTCTTCTTCAGAAGCTCCTGCGCCAACAAGATCCGTTGCTTTGCCCTGCAAGCTTTCAAAGGCTTCTTTGTAGGTCTTCTCAGTTGCCAAACCATCCACTTCCACATACTGGGAAAGCAGGGCCGCATAGGCCCGCTTTGCATCCGTCAGATCATCCTGGGCTGCTTCCAGAAGGGCTTCGGCATCGCCGGCGATGCTGTTATTCAGGGCCTTGATCTGCTTTTTATAATCGCTGATGGACTCTTCCAGGGTCTCCAGCTCCTCTTCCCATTGAATCAGCTGGGCTTCCAGGCCGGTATAATTTCCCTTAGCCTTGGTAAGGGCGTCCTCGGCATCCGAAAAGGCCTCCTGCAGCTCCTTGTACACACGATTTCCCTCGCGCAGATTCATCTGCGCGGTGTAAACGGCCTCGTCGGTGACTGTACAGGCAGCAAGCTCGGCCTTGGCTTCGGTCAGCGCCTCCCGGGCCTTCTGGATATTGCGGTTTTCCTGGGCGTAATCGGCGGTTTCCATGTTCAGAAGAGACTTTTCATAGGCAAGACGCAGATCATCCAGGCGGTCCTGTGCCTGTTTCAGCTCGTCGCTGTCGCCGCTGGACAGTACAAACAGTACGTCCCCCGTCTGAACGGTGTCGCCCACCCGCACATAGACGCTTTCCACCTTGCGGGTTTGGCTGAGCACCACATCATAGCTTTCACCGGCCGTAACTGTGCCGCTTCCGCGGATCTTGGCATTGATGGTGCCCGATTCCACAAAGGCGGTGGCCACCTCCGGCAGCGAACGGTTCATGATGGTATTGGAGAAAAAGGTCAGCACCAGCATGACGCTCAGAAAGACGATGGCAACGTTTTTCACCCAGCCTCTTTTCAATTTCACAACTTGTTCATCCATAAGTCATACCTTAACCTTTCACAGAGCCGGATTGGGCGATGCCCTCAACCAGGTATTCTTCGCCGTGCAGGAACAGCAGCAGCGAGGGGATCATGTAAATGGTGGCCACGGCAAAGGCCAGGCCGATCTCGTTGGCGTTGATGGTGGAAAGATACACCGAAAGGGGCTGCAGATCGGCGTTATCCAGCAGCACCAGAGGCTGCTCCACCATGTTCCAGTAGTCGATAAACACCAGGATAGCGATGGAATACAGGGCGCTGCGGCACTGGGGCAGATAGATCCTGGTAAAGATCTGCCATTCGCTGGAGCCGTCCAGCTTGGCCGCTTCGATCTGGGACACCGGGATGCGGCGCATAAACTTGGTCAGCAAAAACACCGAAAACGGTGCGAACGCTCCCGGAAAAATAATGGCCCAGCGGGTGTTCAGCAGTCCCAGCCAGTCGGACACCAGATAATTGGGCACCAGCGTCACCTGGTAGGGCATGAGCATCAGGATCACATAGAAGAAAAAGATGGAATCCCGCACCCTGCCCCGCCAACGGCTGAAGCCGTAGGAGGCCACCGCGGCCACACCCACCTGCAGCACCACAATGGGCACCACCAGGATCACCGAGTTCCAGAACTTCAGCAAATATTCCGGACTCATGATAAAGGTTTTCTTGTACTGGTCCAGGCTGACCTTGTCGGGGATGAACTTCAGATTCACCGAATCGGAAATATAGGTCTGCCCCGAGGAGGCCGCCGAGAACACCGAGCCGTAGTTGGCGTTGATCTCGCTTTGGGTCATAAAGGAATTGCTGATGGTCAGGATGGTCGGCATGAGAAAGGACAGGGCAAACAGTGCCGAAACCATGGTCAGAAAGATGCGGCGGCCAAGTTTTCGTTTCATCCTTCCACATCCTTTCCGAAAATGTCCTCCACCTTGAACAAAAGGGCGATCAGCACGATCATCACCAGCGCCAGAATGACGGCGGCTGCCGATAGCTTCTGATAATTGAGGCTGGTAAAGGTGTTGTTCATGTAATGCTGCAGGGTGTAAAGTCCTTCATAGGGATAGGCGCCCGCCAGAAGGTAAACCTCCCGGAAGATCTTGAAGCAGTTGATCATGGACAGAATGGTGACGAACAGAACGGTGGGCGACAGATACCGCAGCTTGATATGAAAAAACTTATGCGCGGCGGAAGCGCCCTCCACGTCCGCTACCTCCAGCAGCTCCTTGGGAATGTTGGCCAGAGCCGCCATAAACAGGATCATGTTATAGCCCAGGTTCTTCCACAGAAACAGCACCACGATCACCAGCTGACAAAAGGGAGATTTCAGCCAGTCCACACCCTGGACACCAAAGAGCTCCAAAAACTGGTTGAGAGTGCCCTTGGCATGGAAGATCACCTGCCACACAAGCACCACCGAAGCCACCGGCACCATCATGGGGCTCAGAAAAAAGGTGCGGAACATGCTTTTTCCGGGGATACGCGCCTCCAGGATCAGCGCCAAACCCAGGCCCAGCACCACGGCCAGCGGCACCGCCATCAGAGAAAAGGTAACGGTGTTGGTGGCAGCCTTTTGAAAGGCGTAGTTGCCCAGCAGCTCCCGGAAATTTTTCAGTCCCACAAAGGTGGGGTCCGCCGGACCGCTGATGAAGGAATAATACACCACGATGCCGAAAGGCACCACAAAGAACACCAGGACACCCAGTACGCTGGGGGTAAGATAGGCCACGCTCTGCAAAAAGTCCTTGCGCCGCTCGGGGGTCCAGCGCCTTGCGACGGCTTTCTGTTTACTTTTGTTCATTGACATAGATCTTCACCCGGCTTTGGATCATGGCCGCCACGCTGTGGGCGCTGCTGATGCCGTCGATATAGGCCTGCGCCTCGTCCATGACGATCTCCAGTATTTGTGTGTCGTAGTCGGTCAGCTTGTCGATATTGTTCAGCAGGGCCATGAACTGCTCGTAATCCTCCTGGCTCATGGCCATGATCTGCACCACATTTCCGCTGGCATCGGTGTATTCCACCTTGGGATATTCGATCACGTTGCCAAACTCATCGGTCCAGGTATCGGGGGTCATGGCCTGTTCCATGAACAGGTCAAAGGCCTCTTTTCCCAAAGGGAAGCCCCAATAATACTCGTAATCGGTCACTCTGGTCCGCAGAAAGTCCCAGGCGGCCTCTTTGTATTCGCATTTGCTGGACATGGCAAGTCCGTCGTTGAGGGTAAAGGCACTTCCCTTCCGGTCGTCCGAGGGAAAACCCACATAGATCATATCTTCGCCCCAGTAGGACTGGTGGTACAGCAGTGAATACCAGTCGTAGAAGGTCTCGGTAGCGATCAGCTGGCGGCCCTCCTGGATGCGGGTGCGGTCCTCGTAATACTGCCAGTCCTCGTACATATCGTCGCTGATCTTCTTGGGGGCCAGGGTGCTGAACTCCAGCAGCTTTTCAAAATCGCCGGTGTCAAAATAGCACTCGCCGGTCTCCCAGTCCACATAATGTCCCAGATTCCAGCGGCAAATGGTGTGCAGCAGACTGCTCTGGGTGGTGTAGGCGCTCATGATTCCGGCGTCTTCTTCCAGTTTGGCCAGCGCTGCTCTTGTCTCGTCTACCGTCCAGCCGGTCACATCACCGGCAAGCTGCTTGCTTGTGGTGGCCGTATTGATGCAGAAGGTGCTGCAGATCTGATAGAGCTTGCCGTCCTGCAGCATGGCGTTGAGCACCGGCTCCACCAGACCCTCTCTGCCGCCCAGTTCCTCGTCGGCTTCGATATAAGGCAGCAGGTCCTCCAGAAGGCCTTTTGCGCCGTACTGGCGGATGGGCAGGCCGTCCACCACCATAATATCGGGCACCTTTCCCGAGATGATCTCGGTGGACAGCTTGGTCAGTCCGGCGCTGTAATCATCCTGGGTGTTGTATTCCGAATAATCCTGCACCTCGATGCGGTATTCGGGATTGTTTCGGTTGTACTCCAAAACCTGGTTGCGCAGGTCGTAATTCATGTACATAACGGCCAGGCGGAGGGTCTTTTTCTGGTTTTCCGGTGTGACTTCGGTGCGGTTGAGGATCACCAGTTCGCTGACAGGCTTCTCACCGCTCCAGTTGGTCTGAATGGCCGACACCTGCTCCAGAGAGTTCACCGAAATACCCCGAAGCTCGTCCTGATTGATGTCGCAGTTCAGCCAGCTGAAGAGCTTTTCGACCGTTCCGTCTTCCCTGCAGCCCATGACGCTTCTGCTGGTGCTGTAAAAATAGACATATTCTCCCGCGCCGGTATAAAAGGCATACCAGTCGGTGGGCAGCGTCAGCGCTTCGTCCCAGTCCTGTTTCTCCACGTTGATGGGACGCATTTCCATCTGTTCGCCATAGCACATGACGGCTACCCGACCGTCGTTGAGCCGCACCATTTCGCTGCCCACATCGTCGTCGGAAATGGAAAAAAGCACCTTTCCCTCCGGGTCGGTCACCACCATGTTGCCGCCCTTGTTTCCGTAGAAGAAAAAGTAAAGGTTGCCCTGTGCATCCAGCATACAGTTGTAGATGTAATAGGTGCGCGTCTCCCCTTCGGCAAGGGGTGTATCCAGGGATTCGGCGATCTGGCTGAGATTATGTACGATGGCCTCCGAGCCGTCATCATTCAGCTTGCGCACCTGGGTGTAGTTCTGATCCTCCACATAATACTCCCAGGTGTTGCCCGTCATAGGGTCGAAGTTTTCCGGCAGATCATAGTAGTAGGTGTTCACCGTTTCCACAATCCAAAGTGCTCCGTCGGGGCCCACCATCATATTCTGAATGTAGGAACTTCCCATGCGGTCTTCCGGGATCTCCACCCGCTTGTACTGTTCCAGCTGTCTGAGGCCGGTGCCGTCCAGCTGAATGCTGAAAAGGGCTTCCTGGTTGGTCTCGTATTCGATCATTTCGCCGGTGGCGTCCATATAGGATTCCTTGCCGCCGGGAATGTAACCCACAAAATATGTAATGCCGCCGCCACTGCAGGCGTTACCAACATCCTGGATCTCTTCACCCAGCGAATGATAGGTTGGAAGGTAGGTAATGGTGTTGGGAGTTTCCTCTTCTTTTTTGCAGCCCGCACAGAAAGCAGCCAGTAACAGACAGCAAAACAGAAGCATTATGACCCGCCGGTATCTCATAGCCTTTCCTCCCAATACATTCCATGGAAAATACTTTCGTTATTGTTATCATAACACCAATATACCCCGAACACCAGTAGATAGAATCTAAAGTTTTCTTAAGATTTTTCAGCATGGATTCGGCGCTGTGCGGCCTCTTGACATCTATCAAAAAAGGATTAAAATAAAGATTTAGTGCCATATTCTATGGAAACGGAGGGAACCTTGTGTCCCAAATGCGTAAAATCTATATGGGGCGCTTTGTCGCAAGATGCCTTACCCTGCTGGCCATGACCGTTTGTATTTTCCTCGCGCCGGAGCAGTTTCAGCCGCTGGAACAGGGGCAGTTTCTGACAAAACTCACCCTGCTGCATCTGCTTTGGATCGTCTGGGTCTTTGACATGCTGTTTCAGCTGATCCCTTCCAGCAAGATCGTCACAGCCTTGGGCTCGCAGAAATCTTTTTGGGTGCATTTTCGCAAAGCCCACTCCCCTATTTCCCTGCAGCAGCTTTCTCAGCGAGCGAAAGCCGCCGCAAAGCGTGCCTATGTGGTGTTTGTCATCTGGGCCGCGCTGACCGCTGCGCTGGGCTGGCTACACGCAAAAGCTGTGCTGAGCGATATCGGATTGCTGTGGATCTCCACCTTCTTTTATGTCTGTGATCTGATCTGCGTGCTGTTCTGGTGCCCCTTCCGGCATTTCATTATGAAAAACCGCTGCTGCACTACCTGCCGCATTTTCAACTGGGATCATCTGATGATGTTCAGCCCTATGCTGTTTGTGGACAGCTTTTTCGCCCGCAGTCTGGCGATCCTTGCCGTGATCGTATTCGTCGTCTGGGAGTTCACCGCATTCCGCCATCCCGAGCGGTTTGATGAAGGTACCAACCAGGCGCTGAAATGTGCCGAATGCACCGACCTGCTGTGTATCAACGCCAAAAAGATTCATAAAGCATAAGAAAAAGCCCTCTTTCGAGGGCTTTTTTCATTTCTTTTTGGTCATTTCCCGGACGGTGCTGCCTTTCATGGCACGGTTCCGGTACTTCTGAACGATCTCGGTAATCTCCAGATTGGTGTTGTGGATCTCGCTGAGGAAGATATTGGCGGGCACTCTTGTGGCGCCGTGGCCCAGGATGATCAGCTGCTCCATGCCGTCTGAAGTTGCCACACGCACCCGATACTGCTTACGCATGTCATAGGTGGCCTTTTCAATAAAGGCGTCGGCAGTTTCGGCCTCCTTGGTATAGACGATGTGGATGTTCTTGTATTTCTCCACCGAGCCGGGATTACCTTTCACCTTATAGGCGTCGAACACCAGGATCACACCGCATTTGCGGTAGCCCTGGTAGTTGCTCAAAAGGTCGGCCAGCGACTGCCGGGCGGCCTCCAGGCTTTCGGCAGCCAGGGCTTTCAGCTCGTCCCAGGCGAAAATGATGTTATAGCCGTCCACCAGCAGGTATTCGGGCAGCAATTCCACAGGCGTATGCTTGACCTGGCGATGGGATTCGGTCCTTACCTCGGGCGTGCGCTGGATGAACTCCCGGCGCTTGACCGCGCCGTAGGTGCGCTCGTAGATGACCTGCAGTTCCTTGTCCTCTTCCAGCGTGCCGCGATAGGCGCTTGCCGCCGCAGGAACTGCTACAACGGGCGCGGGCTCCTCCACACGGGCAGCGGGACGAAGGCCGCTTTCCAGATGCATGTGCTGCTCCACCTCGTACCAGGGCACGATCACACCGGCACCGTGGCTGCAGAACACCGAATCGGCTGAGTTTTCCACATCGGCGTCGGGGTCATAGGCCATGGCCTCCACCACCGCCTGCTGCTGGGCGCAGACTTCGTATCGTCCCGGCCAGCAGGAAAGCCGCCCCCTGCCTCTTGTATAAGAGGCCAGTTCGGACTGATAACCACGCATGGCAGCAACCGGTGCGCTGCCGGTGAGCAAAGCCCGGTCACCTATCTGCTCGGGACTGTTGCAGGTGCCGTTTTTCTGTTGAATATCGGTCATGGCCCGGCCCACGCATTCCACGGGCAGTTCCATGGAAAAGTCGTAATAAGGCTCCAGCAGAATGCTTTCTGCCTTGCGCAGTCCCTGCCGCAAGGCACGGTAAGTGGCCTGGCGGAAGTCGCCGCCCTCGGTGTGTTTCACATGAGCCCGGCCGCTGAGGATGGAAATGCGCAGATCTGTAATGGGTGAGCCGGTGAGCACGCCCAGATGCTGCTTTTCCTCCAGATGGGTAAGGATCAACCGCTGCCAGTTAAGATCCAGAGCATCGGTACTGCACAGGGAATCAAACACCAGACCGCTGCCCCGGGGGCCGGGCTCCAGCAGCAGGTGCACTTCGGCATAATGCCGCAGGGGCTCGAAATGACCGACACCTTCCACCGGTGCGGCGATGGTCTCCTTATACACCACGCTGCCCTGGCCAAAAGAAACATCCATAGAGAAGCGCTCTTTGATCTGGCGCTGAAGCACCTCCAGCTGCACTTCGCCCATGAGCTGCACCTGCACTTCCCGGAGCCGCTCATCCCACAGGACGTGCAGTTGGGGATCCTCTTCCTCCAACTGCCGCAGCTTGCGCATGGTCTCGGGCAGGTTACAGTCCTGGGGCAGCAACATTCGATAGGTCAGCACCGGTTCCAGCAAGGGCGCCTGGGCCAGAGCCTCATGTCCAAGACCCTGTCCGGGGAAAGTCCGCTCCAGGCCGGTGACAGCGCAGACCGAACCGGCCTCCACCACCTCGGCCTGCTTGTACTTTGCGCCGGAGTAAAGGCGCAGCTGGTCGGCCTTTTCCGACCATTCGCCCCTGCCATCCTTGCCGGAAAGCAGGCTCTTTACCCGCAGCTGTCCGCCGGTGACTTTGAGATAGGTCAGCCGGGTTCCCTGGGTATCCCGGGCGATCTTATAAACCCGGGCAGCAAATTCCGCCGGGTATTCCGGTGTCTGGGTCAGCTGGGAAAGGTCATCCAGCAGCTGCTCCACGCCCTCCAGCTTAAGCGCCGAGCCGAATCTGCAGGGAAAGGCCTTTCGCCGGGCGATGACCCGGGCCAGATCGGATGTCGTGAGGGTACCCTCCTCCAGATACCGCTCCAACAGCCGTTCGTCGCACAGGGAGAAGGCCTCCATGCGCGCATCCTCGGGGGCATCCATATCAATGCATTTGTCCGACAGGCGCTTTTGCAATTCCGCCAGGATGACCGGCTTGTCCGCGCCGGCCAGGTCCATCTTGTTGATAAACACAAAGGTGGGGATCTGGTACCGCCGCAGCAGCCGCCAGAGGGTCTCGGTATGGCTCTGGACGCCGTCGGTACCGGAAATCACCAGAACGGCGTAATCCAGCACCTGCAGGGTACGCTCCATCTCGGCGGAAAAGTCCACATGGCCGGGGGTGTCCATGAGGGTGATTTCCACCTCGGGCATAGGCAGAATCGCTTGCTTGGAAAAAATGGTAATGCCCCGTTCCCGCTCCAGATTGTTGTGATCCAGAAAGGCATCCTTGTGATCCACCCGGCCCAGCTTATTGATGCTGCCGCTCAGGTAGAGCATACCCTCTGAAAGGGTGGTCTTGCCCGCGTCAACATGGGCCAGGATTCCAATCACAAGTTTTTTCATGCCAATCTCCCAAAACGGTTATTTTTCCAGAATATCCAGGAACTCCTGAGAGGGTTCCTCGCCGTATTCGCTGATTTCGTATACTTCCACGTGCTGGATGCTGTCGGCCTGATCGCCGAACTTGGCACGTACCTCGGCATCGTACTCCCGACGGAACCGGGCAAACAGGCGGTCAAACCGCTCCCGCAGACGGGCGATCTGTTGTTCCCGGGGCCAGTCGATCATTTCGGTGTTGTCCGGCCAGTACATCCAGTCAAAATACTGGCACTCGTGGCAGGCGGCGTGCTGCACGATATCCTCCAGGGTATCGTCAATGGGAACGATCACATCGCCCTGGCAGGGATAGGGCTTTTTGAAGGAGTCGTGCCAGTACAGCACCACCGGCATATGCTCCATATAGGGGGTGTCGGCGCAGATACAGGGCACGGTCAGCAGGAAGGATGCGTCCTGCACCAGCTGTGCGGTATTGCGGTGGTCGGCATGATAGTCGTTGAGCCGATTGGTGATGATCAGATCGGGCTTGAACCGGCGGATATAGCGGATCAGCTCTTCACGGATCTCCAGAGTGACCTCCAGACGGCCATCGGGATGGTCCAGCACATCGTAGCGGGCATCCAGACGGGCGCCGCTGCGGGCAGCTTCGGCCCGGCGCATGAGCTTCAGTTCCTGGCCGCCCAGTTCTTTTTTATAAGTTCCTGCGCTGCCGTCGGTGACCGACAGCAGGCGGATCTCCCAGCCCTTGCGCTTCAGCTTGGTCAGCAGACCGCCGGCGCTGGTGTCGGCATCGTCGGGATGGGCGCCGATGCTCAAAACTCTCATCTTTCGTTCACTCATAAGGCAGACGCTCCTTTGCATATATGTTTTCTGGTGAGATTATACCAAACCCCGGACAAAAAGGCAACGAAAAAGGTCCTCTGTGCAAAAAACGGTAGAATTTCCATTGCATCTATGTTAAAATAGCATTAACTCTAAAACTCACAGATAAGCGAGGGATTTTATGAATATCATCCATGTTTCCAGTTATGAAGAGCTGAGCCGCAAGGCCGCCGACCTGATCGCCGCACAGATCCTGCTCAAGCCCGACTGCGTGTTGGGTCTGGCTACCGGTTCCACACCCATCGGCGCCTATCAGAACCTGGTGAAAAAGTATCAGCAGGGCGATCTGGACTTTTCCAGACTGACCACCTTTAATCTGGACGAATACCTGGGTCTCACCGGTGAGCATCCCCAGAGCTATCGCTATTTTATGAACGACAATCTGTTCAATCACGTGAATGTGCGCCCCGAGTGCACCCATGTGCCCGACGGTTGTGCTGCCGATCCCAAGGCCTTTGGTCTGGCTTATGACAAGGCCATCGCCGACATGGGCGGCATCGATCTGCAGCTGTTGGGCATCGGCAACAACGGCCACATCGCCTTTAACGAGCCCGCCGACATTTTTGTGGCTGAAACCCACACCGTCACCCTCAAGCAGAGCACCATCGAGGCCAACAAGCGCTTTTTCAACTCCATTGACGAAGTTCCCACCCAGGCCATCACCATGGGCATGGGCTCCATTATGAAGGCCAAGAAGGTGCTGCTCATCGCCGACGGCCCCGCCAAAAAAGAAGCCATCGAAAAGGCCTTCTACGGCCCCATCACGCCCGAAGTTCCCGCTTCCATTCTGCAGCTCCATCCCGATCTGACCGTCATCTGCCATCTGGATTGATATGCGCATCGCGGCACTGGACATTGGCGGTACTGCCATCAAATACGGCATCTGGGAGGCCGGTCAGCTGACCGGCCTTTCTGAGCGCCCATCCCCCACCGCCTGTGCCCGGGATCTGGTGAATGCGCTGGCGGACATTGTCCGCGGCCTGGGCCCGGTGGATGCCGTGGGTATCAGCACACGAGGCCAGGTGGACGGAAACGGCGTGATCCTCTATGACAACGGCCCTATTGCCGATTACACCGGCACGCCTTTGAAGGCCATTCTGGAGCAGGAACTGGGCGTGCCCGTCTGGGTGGAAAACGACGTCAACTCGGCCGCCTGGGGCGAAGCCTGCCTGGGCGCCGGTAAGGACAGCCGGGACTTTCTCTGCCTGACCTACGGTACCGGGATCGGCGGCGCCATCGTGCTCAACGGACAGCTCTATCGTGGCGCAAACTGGTCGGCCGGCGAGTTTGGCAGCATGCAGCTGTTTTCCCAGAAGCCTGCCTGGCAGGGTTTCGGCGGTGCTTATTATGAGAATTACGCTTCTGCCGCCGCCTTGGTGGATGCCGCAAAAGCTGTTGACCCCGCCCTTTCCGACGGCAGAAAGGTCTGCGCCCGGCTGGATGATCCCGCACTTGCTCCCGTGTTTGACCGCTGGATCACCCATGTAAGCTTCGGTCTCAGCACGCTGATCCATATTTTTAACCCCGGGCTCATCGTTATGGGCGGCGGCATTTTACAGAACACGGAACTGTTCCGCCGGATCGAGGCCTGCACCCGCACCCAGCTGATGCCCGGTTTTGAGGTCGTGCAGCTGAAGCAGGCACAGCTTGGCAACCGGGCCGGTCTCATCGGAGCGGCCCTGCTGGCCGAGCAGGCGCTGTAATTACACATAGAAAAAGCCACCCAAACGGGTGGCTTTTTGTGTTGGAATTTTACTTCTTGGCGATGACTTCGATCTCCACCAGACCGCCCTTGGGCAGTGCGGCGACCTCTACGCAGGAGCGGGCAGGCAGCACGGGGCCGTTGATGTACTCGGCGTAGATGGCGTTGACCTTGCCGAAATCATTCATGTCCTTGATGAACACCAGAGTCTTGATGATGCTGGTCATCTCCAGGCCGGCTTCGGCCAGAATAGCCTTGACATTCTCCAGAGCCAGCTTGGCCTGAGCCTCTACGCCCTCGGGCATTTCACCGGTGGCGGGGTCGATGCCCAGCTGACCGGAAGTATAAACCAGATTGTCGATCTCAACGGCCTGGGAATAGGGGCCCAGAGCGCCGGGAGCCTTATCGGTATTGATCTTCTTCTGCATAACAATAACCTCCAAATCAAATGATTTGGCATTATTATACTACACTTTCTGCTTTATTTCCAGTAGTTTTCCGAAAATCAAAGCAGCCCAAAGGCGCAAAGGGCCAGGTGCAGCTCCTTTCGGGCAGCTTCCCCGATGGTGGTCAACGGCTGGCGCACATACCCGCTGTCCAAGCCCAGCATTTCCATGGCGGCTTTTATCGGGATGGGGTTGACCTCCCGGAAAAGGGCCTGGATCAGCGGCTGACACCGGGCCTGCAGTTCTGCCGCGGCACGGTGCTCTCCGGCTTCCCAAAGCGCGCAGATGTTCTGGGTCTCCGCCGGGATCACGTTTGCCATGGTGGAGATGACGCCCATGCCGCCCAAAGACAGGATGGGAACGATATGGTCGTCATTACCGCTGTACAGGAGAAAATCCGGCGGACAGAGCGCCTTGACCTTCAGCATCAGACTAAAATCGCCGGAGGCCTCCTTGGTGCCCACGATATTGGGATGTTTGGCAAGTTCCCCATAGGTTTCGGCCGAAATGGACATACCCGTGCGTGAGGGCACATTGTACAGGATCATGGGCAGGTCGGCGCTGTCAGCCGCCGTCTCATAATGACGGATAAGCCCGGCCTGGGTGGTCTTGTTATAATAGGGCGTTACCGCCAGCGTGCCCTGGGCCCCAAGCTTTTTCGCTCGCTTGCACAAAATCACGGTGTGCCGGGTGTCGTTCCGGCCCACGCCGGCCAGCACCGGGATCCTGCCGCACACCCGCTGCAGGGTGAAATCAAGGACCCGCTCCCACTCTCCATCGCTGAGGGTGGCACATTCCCCCGTGGTGGCACACATCACCAATGCGGCAGTACCGGCCGCAATCTGTCGGTCGATCTGGCCGCCGAGGGTCTGCAGATCGATCTCCCCTGCCCGGTCAAAGGGCGTGATCATGGCTGCGGCACTGCCGCGAAAAACCGGCTGTTTCATGGTTATATCACCTCTCCTTTGCACAACTGTATGTGCAAAAGAAGGAGATCATACCTGGGAGCGTTTTGCCTTGATCCGCTGCACAATGGCCACTGCAAGAGGGCCCGCAAGCAGCAGCACCGACACGGCGATCTCCCCTGCCGTGCGCCAGCGAACCTGTTCGCTGCTCCAGCTCAGCGAGCCGCTGAGCACCGCAAGACTGAGAAGGACGGGTGGATACCAGTACTTGAGCCGGGGCAGCCAGTATTCCAGACAGGCCTGGGTATAGCGCAGGCAAAGCGCCGCCCGAAAAGGCTGCACCAGTACAAATACCGACGATATCAGGATCTGACTGTGCCGGGTGGTAGCAGCTGCCGCGAACATGGGAAACCGGAACAGTTCAATGGCAGGGGATCCCAATACGGATGCGTCCCGCAGGGACAACAAAGCCAGCAATACGCAGGCTGAAGTGCCTGCCGCATAGGCCGCAAGTCGTTTTGCTTTACTGCCGCCGGTTCCCAATGTTGCAACGGGAAAATAGGATGCGGCGATCATGGCTGCAAAGCTGCTGACGGCGCTTCGGAGCAGCAGTTTAGGGCTTTCGGAAAATAGCGGCAGCAATCGGTGAAAGTCCGCCTTTTTCACGGTGACCACGACACTCAAGAGCAGCAGGAATACCGCCAGCGGCTGCACCGCCCAAGCGGCCTTGCCCAGGCTGCGAAGGCTGCACAGCAGCATCAGCAGTATCGCCAGGGTCAGCAAGGCCGTATTGCCCCAGGCTCCGGCGTCATTGAGATCATTGATGACGATAAAATCGGCGAACAGCCGCATGGCATCCCCTGCCATCAGCACAGCCAGAATACAGTACAGAGCCGTCAGGATCATACCCGGTACGTTTCCGAGGGTTTTTACAAAAATTTCGCCTGCCGGACGTCCTTCGGAAGCTTTATGAAACAAAGCGTAAACCGGAAGCAAAACAACCCCCAGCAGGAGAAACAGCAGCCATCCGGCCTGGGTACCCTTTACACCGGCAGCTGTTACCAGATTGCCCAAAAGAAACAGAAACAGCAGAAAATAGCACTGCCGTGCGGTCAGCTCGTCACGATCCATATCGTCCCTCCTGTGCGCCGTCGGACCAGATCCGTCCCCAGATCAGATTATCTACCTTGACTTCCACAGAAATCGGATAGTCGGCAAATCGCCGTGGCCAGTCCTTTTCCAGGGCAGCCCACTGATCGGGATGCTTTTGATAGATGCGGTTTCCAAAGCCCACGGCGTCACATTCCAGTTTTTGCAGCTGTTTTATAAGGGATCGGCAGCGCCTTTCCAAGGTGTTTTCCGCCTCGGCGATCAGCGCTTCCCGGTTTTCTTCGCTGTCACTGGCCTTCAAAACCAGCTTCAAAGACAGCTTTCCGCCGTCTTTATCGGCAGACAGAGACTGCTCCAGGTCCATTACCTCAAAAACAGCGTGTTCGGTGACCAGAGACCCTCCCGCCTTACCCTGCATCCACATCAGGCAACGGCTGTCCCGTTCATCCAGCACAGCAAGCATCCGGTCGCCTTTGAACAAGGCCGTTCCATCCAGGGAGCACACCGCTTCTCCGTCCCGTTCTTCCAGCACCATAAAGGGCAGCACGCCTTCGATACCGGGAGCGGCTATCTGCTGATAAAAGGAGCTGGCATCCATATCGGGTGTGAGACATTGTTTTGCCCCTTCCCGGATCATATCCTCCAGCTCCACGCTGTGCAGATCGCTGACCACCGGTTTTGCTCGAAGCGTTTGGGCCGCCGTTTCCCCGGAAACCGCCAGGCGCACCGAAATGGGATACTGCGTGCCTCGCAGCAATTCTTCAAGAATGGGATCCATACCGTTTTCGGCGGTTTCACGGCTGACGATGATCACCTGGGTATGATTGCAGTACAGAGACCGCCCGGTCATGGACACCATATTGTTGATGCTGTCGGTGATGGTGATGCCTGTGCCTCGAAGATAAACGCTCTGCCCTCCCTGGCTGTCCTGTCCCCCTTCGGTAAGACGGATGACTTCAGCTCCAACCTGATATTCACCGGCCTGACCGTCTACGCCAATGCCTGTGACCACCGTCAGTTGGGCTGCGTCCCTGCCGCAGCCGCAAAAAAGCAGCGTCATCAAGCTGCAAAGAATCATCTTTTTCATCGCGTTCTCCTTTTGTCCGGTGTGTTGTCCGCCAGAAAGCGCCCGAATTTCCGCATGGACCAATAGGGCGGCCGTAACATGCTGTCCTCGGCGCTGCCGTACTGCTGCAGGGGCAGCCCGGAAAAATAAGACACGCCAAAGGATCGAAGCTCTGCCAAAAGTACGATCAAGGCGATACAGCCAAGGATCACGCCATAAATACCGAACCAGACCGCCAGAAACATCAGGACGGTCCGGCATAATAAGGAGGCCGATTTCAGCTTTGGGGTGATCAGGCTGCAAATGCTGGAGACCGCCACGATGATCAGCACCGGCACCGACACCAGCCTGGCATCCACCGCCGCCTGTCCGATCACCAAACCGCCCACCACCGAAAGGCTTTGTCCCACGCTGGAGGGTGTTCGGGCGCCTGCCTCCCGCAAAATGTCAAAGGCAAGGCTCAGCAAAAGGGCCTCCAGAAGAATGGGAAAGGGTACGCCTTGGCGGGCTTTTGCCACGCTCAGAATCAGCGGCAGCGGCATAAATGCCTGGTGAAATGCCACCAGGGAAAGATACAGCGGCAGCACCGAAATGGCCGCAACGAAGCCGGATATACGCAAAAAACGGTTGATCCCGGCAAAGAAGGCGTCCACATAGTAATCCTCCCCCGACTGAAACTGCTCCAGAAAAATATGGGGCACCGTCAGCGCCACCGGACTTCCGTCCACAAAAACGGCCACACGGCCTTCCATCAGCTTTGCCGCCACCACATCGGGCCGCTCGGTGGAGCCTGTGGTGCGGAAAGGGGAATACCG
This sequence comes from Clostridia bacterium, assembly GCA_017521295.1. Taxonomy (GTDB): domain Bacteria; phylum Bacillota; class Clostridia; order Oscillospirales; family Butyricicoccaceae; genus UBA4644. The sequence goes on from JAFXDF010000020.1 coordinate 85,885, forward strand.
GGCATCCCGCACCAGTTCGGCAATATAATTGCTGTCCAGCACCCCATCAATGGTGATATCTGCCAGCCGCTTGCGCAGCTGGGCCAGCACATTTCTGTCCACCTGATCGGCCAGATAACACAGGCAGCAGTCGGTTTTTGTCACGCTCCCAAGTGTAAAGTATTCCAACTTTAATGCGGTTGTGCGAAGGCGTCTTCGTACCATGGCAAGGTTGTGCAGCAGGGGCTCCACAAAGCCCTCATGGGGTCCTTTGAGATAGGTCTCCCCTGCCGGCTCTTCGATGCCCCGCTTGGCAAAGCCCTTGCTGCCCAGGATCAGGGCTTTGTCGCTGCCGTCGACGAACAGAATTGTGTCACCATAGAGCAGCGCACGCAAAAGAGGCGCCATCCGGCTCTCTTTCTGGGTCTCATTGACCTGCAGCACCTTTTGCTGCAGAAAGTCAATGACGGCACTTCCCGGCGCAGGGGCGGTCATCAGCGTGCTGATGGGCTGAATGATGCTTTCATTGATTCGGATGGAATCCACCATGCCGTCCACGAAAACGATACAGCAGGGAATGCCTGCTACGGCAAGGGGCTGAAAGCGATGCAGCTTGACGGTTTTATCCTCTCCAAGAATCTGCTTTACTGCAGCGATATTTTCTTCCAGTACCGACGATATCGTTTCTTGCAATCCAGATCACCTCATTTGCCTTAGTTTGCCCGAAATGCAAGAAAAAAAGCACCGGTTTCCCGGTGCTTTCAAAAAATATCGTGTTATTCCCAATAGAATACCAGCAGCATGTGTTCGCCGTCTTCCGAAACGTCGTGCTCCTCCAACACTTCCACGGTAAAACCGCAGGCAGTCAGCTGATCCACCCAGTACTCTTCGGCCCAAGCGGCGATCTCCACGTAATCACGGGTTGTCCCGTCCAGTTCAGCCTGGTACACAAAGTGCAGATCCACCCAGTCGGGCAGCTTTTCCCGAGGGCCGGTGACTTTCAGCCACTTGCGGATGGAAGGTACGCGGTAGGTGTTGTCCTCATTGGCGTGCTCCTGCCGTACAGGAGGCAGATCCTCGGCCATCTGTCCGGTGAGGTTGTTGGCCACCGGAGGCTCTTCAGTGGAAGGCATGGCGTCTTCGCTGCCGTCGGTATTTTCGATAACAACGCTCTGGGGAGGCGTTGCATCCGTTTTATAGTCTGCTGCAGGCTTGGTAGGTGCCGGCGCGGGAGATTCCATCGGCTCGGCGGGTGTCAGCACCTCGGGGTGCATTTCCGCGGCGCTGTTTTCCATCACACCCAGATCCAGATCGGGTACAAACCGGGCAGCGGCAACGGCGATGACGGCACAAGCCGCGACACCGGCCAGAGTCCGGTACCAACGCTTGCGGTAGAATGGAATGGGTGCGGCCGAGACTGTAGGGCCGGATTCCGGGCAGTTCTTTTCCACATAGTCCAGGATCTGTCCATGCAGTCCCTCAGGCACCGGCTCCTCCATGTCAGAAAGCGCTTCTTTCATAGCGCAAAGCTGTTCATAGCGGGTACGGCAGGCCTGACATTCTTCCAAATGTTGTTTCAGCGGCCGACTCTCTTCGGAGGGCAGCATGTCATCCAGCAAAAGGTTCATCAGAATCTCAAAATCTTCACAGGATCGCATCTGTTTTCCCTCCTTTCGATAGTTTAGACGGCGAAACGCCAAAAATGTTCCCACTTTGTAATAATTTTTTTCGAAGATTTTCCCGGGCCCGGGAAAGCCGTGATTTTACCGTTCCGGCTTCCAGGGAAAGCACCTGGCCGATCTCCTCATAGCTGAGGCCCTGGATATCCCGCAGGACGATCATCTCCCGCTGCTGCTGGGGCAGCTGCCCGATGGCCTCGGCCAGGCTTTCCCGCAGATCGGCCTGCTCCACGATGGCCTCCGGGTCATAGCGGCTGTCGGCCACTTCAGCGGTGCGGTAGTCCTCTTCCTCATCGGGAAGTTCCAGGGAAAGCTCTCCCCTTTTGGCGCGTTTCGCAAGCATATCCTTGCAGACATTGACGCCGATGCGATAGATCCAGGTGGAAAATCCGCTTTCCTCCTGGAAGCCCGGCAAAAACCGGAACACCCGGAGAAAAACCTCCTGGGAGGCATCCATAGCATCCTCCCGGTTGCCTAAATAACGAAGGGCAAGGTTGTAGATCTTGCCTTCATAAGCCGATACCAAAGCGGCAAAAGCGTCACGGTCGCCTGCTTTTGCCTTTTGGACCAGCGCTTTTTCGCTCGACACGGTATCACCCCTTTAAGTCGAATCCCTGCTGTTCCAGTTCCTCGCAAAGCGAAAGGAACTCTTCCATTGTATTGATCTGGGCCATTCTGGGCTTGTAGGATTTGGCGCCACGGAGATTGCCCAGATACCACAGCATGTGCTTGCGCAGCTCTGGCATGGCTCTGTGTTCCGCTTTCAGCGCACAGGTCAGCCGTGCGTGGCGGCGCATCACATCCAGCACTTCCTTTGCCGTATATTCCGGCTTGGGAAGTCCAGCCTCCAGCGCCAGACAGTCCTTGAAAATCATAGGATAGCCCTCGGCACCACGGGCGATCATGATGAAGTCGGCCCCGGTTTCGGCCAGAATATCCAGACAGTCCCGGCCGCTGAGGGCGTCGCCGCTGGCGATCACGGGTACCGAAACAGCCGCCTTTACGGCCGTTACCATATTGCGGTCGCTCTTTCCGCTGTACATCTGTACCCGGGTGCGGCCGTGGATGCACATGGCGTCGGCGCCGGCAGCCTCCATCCGTTTTGCAAACTCCACGCAGTTGCGGGAATCTTCCCGGATACCGCTGCGAAACTTTACGGTGACCGGCAGGTCCACCGCCTTTTTCATAGCGGTAACAATGGCGGCAGCCCGCTCCGGATCGCCCATCAAGGCGCTGCCGTCGCCGTTGTTGAAAATCTTTGGCATGGGACAGCCCATATTTACATCCAGAAACTCCGGTTTGCAGATGGCAGCAGCACGCACGGCCGCCTCGGCCATAATATCCGGCTCGTTACCAAACAGCTGGGCGCCGCAGGGCCGATGTTCGGGCTGCATCTCCAGCAGACTGGCGGTCTTTTTGTCTTCATAAACCAGCGCGCGGGCGCTGACCATTTCGGTATAGGTCACCGCAGCCCCCTGCTCGGCACACACCGTGCGGAAGGCTGCGTCGGTGATGCCCGCCATGGGCGCCAGAAAAAATCGGTTTTTTGGGGTAAATCCGCAAAAATCAGTCATGTTCACCCTCCCAGGTGATGGCGTATTCGCCCAGGATCTTTTGAGAAAGCTCATTCAGATAGGTCAGATCAAAGGGCGTTTCGTACTTGTGGATGCCATGCTTGGCAGCCAGCTCGTCGGTATAGTCGCTGAGGGGATAAATGCGGTAATAACCTTTCTGATAATGGGTCACGGTGGGGATCACGCCGGCGGAGACGGTCTCCAGAAGTTCTCCGTTTTCATCAAACAGTAGCTCCACTTCCAGAATACCGCCCAGCATGGTGGCACGCTTGTGCTGGTTGGACACAAAATTACCCAGGGAATAAGCGCACAGCGTGCGGTGTCCCGCTGCATTTTCCAGCCAGGCAATCGGCTGCAGCACATGGGGATGGGTGCCGATGATCAGATCGGCGCCGCCGTCGCAGAGCAGCTGGGCCAGTTCTTCCTGGTAGCTGCCCTGGGTGGTCTGGTATTCGTTGCCCCAGTGCATGGATACGATAAGATAATCACATTCCGGCCGGATGGCCTCCAGATCGGCTTTGATCTTGGCTTCATCGATCATGGAGATCTTCCACAGCTTGTCCGAGGGCAGCTGATAACCGTTCAGGCCGTATGTATAGGACAAAAAGCCAAAGCGGATACCCTGCTTTTCCACAAAACACAGCTGGGTGGACTCTTCCTCGGTGCGGAAAGCGCCCAGAACGGCATCAAAGGGCAGATCGTGCACGGTCTCCAGACAGGTCTCCAGGCCCTTGACACCCTTGTCCAGGGTGTGGTTGGTTGCCAGATTGATCACATTGAAACCGGCGTCGATCAGCGCGTCGGCGGCCTCCAGAGGCGCGGCCAGGTTGGGATAGGCGCCGGCCTCGCCGGTGAACATGACCTCCTGGTTGACGAAGGAGATGTCGCTGCCGCCGATGATATCGGTAATGTACTGGTAAACCGGTGTGAAGTCGTAGCCGCCCTCCACCGCACAGGCGTAGGACACACTGTTGTGCAGAAGATTGTCGCCGGTGGCAGTGATGCGGATGGCGATGGGCTCCGACTCAGTAGGCGCTTCGGTAGGCGGCTCGGTGGGTGCCTCCGTGGGAGGCTCCGTCGGAGGCTGTGTCGGCGCTTCCACCGGTTCGGTCACGGGAGGCTGGGTTCCCTGCGGCACAGGCTGCTGGGTTTGGTTGGCGCAGCCGCAAAAAACCAAACAAAGCGTGGCAATCACGCAGATATATTTCAAATAGCGGTACATAGGATCCCTCCATTTGATTATCATAACAAATCAAAAGGCGGGATACAATGATTTTATCTTAAGAAATTCTGAAGTTTTTGCCGAAAAATCATTGAATTGGAAAAATATAAGGAATTTATTTGACAATTTTACAAAAACGGGCGTATAATAACTTGTTTGAAATTTTACTTTGGAGGAAGATACAATGGTTCGCAATGATCTGAGAAACATCGCTATCATTGCCCACGTCGACCACGGCAAGACGACGCTGGTGGATGAGATGCTCAAGCAGGGCGGTGTCTACCGCGAAAACCAGGCTGTTGTCGACCGCGTGATGGATTCCAACGATCTGGAGCGTGAGCGCGGCATCACCATTCTGGCCAAGAATACGGCTGTTCAGTACAAGGGCACCAAGATCAACATCGTGGACACTCCCGGCCACGCCGACTTCGGCGGCGAGGTGGAGCGCATCCTGAAGATGGTCAACGGCGTTATCCTGCTGGTGGACGCTGCCGAAGGCCCCATGCCCCAGACCCGTTTTGTTCTGAGCAAGGCCCTGGAGCTGGGCCACCGTGTCATCGTTGTGGTCAACAAGGTGGACCGTCCCGACCAGCGCATCCACGAAGTTGTGGATGAGGTTCTGGAGCTGCTGCTGGATCTGAACGCCACCGAGGATCAGTTCGATTCTCCCATGCTGTTCTGCTCCGGCCGTCAGGGCACCGCTTCCTATTCTCCCGACTCCATGGGAACCGACCTGCAGCCCTTGTTTGATACCATCATGGAGTACATTCCTGCCCAGGAAGTGGATCTGGAGGCTCCCTTCCAGATGCTGGTCTCCTCCATCGACTATAACGAATTTGTGGGCCGGATCGCCATCGGCCGCATCGAGCGCGGCACCATCAAGCAGAACCAGGAGATCGTGGTCACCAACTATCATGACCCCGATCAGGTAAGCAAAAAGTGTAAAGCCGTTTCTCTTTATACCTTTGACGGTCTGGGACGCACCCCCGTTACTGAGGCTTCTGCCGGCAACATTATCGCCATGAGCGGTATCGGTGACATCAGCATCGGCGACACCATCTGTGCTCCCACTGCCGTGGAGCCCCTGCCCTTTGTCAAGATCTCTGCCCCCACCATTGAAATGACCTTCTCGGTCAACGACGGCCCCTTTGCCGGCCGTGAGGGCAAGTTCGTCACCTCCCGTCAGCTGCGTGACCGTCTGTTCCGGGAAACCCTGAAGGACGTGTCCTTGAAGGTCACCGAGCTGGAGGATTCCACCGACAGCTTCAATGTGGCCGGCCGCGGTGAGATGCACCTGTCCATCCTCATTGAAACCATGCGCCGTGAGGGTTATGAGTTCCAGGTCTCCCCCGCCCGTGTGCTGTACCGTGAGATCGACGGCGTGCTGTGCGAGCCCATCGAGCGACTGGTGGTGGACGTGCCCTCCGACAATGTGGGCGCCGTCATCGAGAAGATGGGCAGCCGCAAGGGCGAAATGCTGGAAATGACTCCCGTGGGCAACCGCATGAAGGTGGAATTCCTGGTTCCCGCCCGCGGCCTGTTTGGCTACCGCAACGAGTTCCTCACCGATACCAAAGGCGAAGGCATCATGGCCTCTGTTTTTGATTCCTACGCCCCCTACAAGGGCGACGTCACCCGCCGCAATACCGGCAGCCTGATCTCCTTCGAGACCGGTGAATCTGTCACTTACGGCCTGTTCAACGCCCAGGAGCGCGGCAGCCTGTTCATCGGCCCCGGCGTGCCCGTTTACGAAGGCATGGTGGTCGGTATGACCCCCAAGGCCGAGGACATCGTGGTCAATGTGTGCAAGCGCAAGCAGCTGACCAACATGCGCGCCTCCGGTTCGGACGACGCTCTGCGCCTCATCACTCCCAGACAGATGAGCCTGGAGCAGTGCATGGAGTTTCTGGCAGACGACGAGCTGTTGGAGGTCACCCCCAAGAATCTGCGCATCCGCAAGCGCATCCTCAACGGCCAGCTCCGTATGAAGGACAAGTTTGGCAAGAAGTAAACAGAAAAGCCTGCAGCAAACTGCTGCAGGCTTTTTTTATTCCTCAATTTCAGGTTCCGGCGTTTTTCCTTTGCCAAAAGGTTTGGGGTATTTTTTCGTGGTATAGAAATAGCTCAGCAGTGCTACCGACACCAACACGCAGACACCGCCCACCAACTGAGAGGTGCGGATGCCGGTATTGCCGATATACAGGCTGTCGGTGCGCAAAAACTCGGTAAGGAACCGGATCATGCCGTACCAGCCGATATACATCAGCGACAGTTCGCCCCGGAACTTTCTGCGGTAGGAGTACCAGTGCAGAAACAGAAAACCAACCAGGGTCCAAACCGACTCATAGAAAAAGGTAGGGTGCACCGGCTCGCCGCCGTTGATGACCATGCCCCAGGGCAGCTCAGTAACACCGCCGTGGGCTTCGGCATTGACAAAGTTGGCCCATCGGCCGATGGTCTGTGCAAGCAGGAAACAGATGCCCACAAAATCAAAGGCGCTGAGCACATCCCCCTTGTGATGGCGGCAGAAGATCAGCATGACGATCACCGTGGCGATAATACCGCCGTAAATACCAAGACCGCCGTTCCAGATGGCGATGATCTCGCCGGGATGCTTGCTGTAGTAACCCCACTCGCAGATGACGTAGTAGGCCCGCGCGCCGATCACCGCTGCCGGCAAACACCACAGCAGGCCATCCATGAGATGATCCTGGGACCAGCCGAACTCCTCACAGCGGTGCAGGCCGTAAACAGCCGCCAAAATCACCGCGGCAGTCAGGATCACGCCGTACCACATGACATCCTTACCGAATACAGTAAAGGCTATCCGGTTGATCTCAAACACCCGGTCAAACAGGCCGGGAAAGGAAATGGAATTGACCATAAACACTCCTTAGTTCTTTTTTGCCTTGACAGGCAGGGGGATTTGGGCCAGGATGACGGCGATAAACACCAGCACGCAGCCGGCCAGCTCCTTGACAGACAGGCTCTCGTTGAGCAGTACCCAGCCGGCCAGCACGGCAAACACCGACTCCAGGCTCATCAGCAGGGTTGCGGTGGTGGGATCAGTATGCTTCTGACCCAGGATCTGTAGGGTGTAGGCAACGCCGCAGGACATGACACCGGCATACAAGATAGAGCCCTTTGCGGCCCAGATATTGGCCATGGTGGGTTCTTCAAACAAGAACATACAGATAATGCACAGAGATCCGGCCACCAGGAACTGTACGCAGGACATGCGCACGCCGTCCACATTCTTGGCCCCGAAATGGTCGATGGCCATAATGTGCAGGGAAAAGAAGAAGGCGCAGCACAGCACCAGCAGGTCACCCATGGACACCGAGAAGCCCTCGTTGACGCACAGCAGATAAAAGCCGGCCACGGCGATGGCCACACACAGCCAGATGATGCCGGGGATCTTTTTCTTGATGAACACGCCCAGCAGAGGCACGATGACGATGTACAAAGCGGTGATAAAACCGGCCTTGCCGGCAGTGGTCATGCTGATGCCAAACTGCTGGAAGGAGCTGGCCACAAACAGGAACAGGCCACAAAAAACGCCGCCGATCACCGAGTTGCGTGTGACGGACTTCTGCTCTTCGGCCGACAGGCGCTGTTCGGCAGGCTTGATGCGGTCAAAGAAAAGGATCACCGGGATCAGCACCAGACCGCCGATCAAAGTGCGGATGCCGTTATAGGTAAAGGGCTGGACATGATCCATGCCGGCGCTCTGGGCAACAAACGCTGTGCCCCAGATCAGGGCTGTCAGCAGCAGCATCAGATTGCCGCGCATTTTCTTGCTCATAGGAATTCCTCCGTTTTGCTGTATTTCATGGTGCTATTATATCTGACACCTGCTTTTTTTACAAGTCCTATCGGTTGCACAATCGGGGCGATTGTGTTATTCTGGTAACAATAAACTCATTATCAGGAGGTATTTCCATGTCTGAAAACCGTATCCCCAAGCGCTCCGAAGTTAAACAGGAAAACACCTGGGCCACCGAGGATATTTTCCCCTCCGATCAGGCCTGGTTAGAAGCATATGAAACCCTGCAGGTCCTGCCTGCCCAGGCGGCCGCCTTCAAGGGCACTCTGGGCCGCAGCGGCGCCGATCTGCTGGCCTTTTTCAAGCAGCGTGACGATGCCACCTACCGGATGGGCCTTTTGTTCAACTACGCCTCCCGCAAAGGCGATGAGGACACCGGCAACGGCTTTTATCAGGATATGCGCAACAAGGCCATGTCGCTGATGGTGGCCCTGAACAGCGCCTCCGCCTACGCCACCCCCGAGATCCTGGCCATCGAGGATGCTGTTCTGGACGGCTTTTTCGCCGCAGAACCCGGTCTGGAGGTCTACCGCCGTCCCATCGAGAAGATCCGGCACCAGAAGGAGCACACCCTGTCTCCCGCCGAAGAGGCCCTGCTGGCCGCCGCAGGCGAGATCTCCAAGGCAGCCGACGCCATCGGCTCTTCTTTCCGCAATGCCGACCTGCGCTTCCCCTCTGTTCAGGACGGCCAGGGCAACACCCGCCAGCTGACCCAGGAGAGCCTGGTGGCCTGCCTCAGAAGCACCGACGACGTGCTGCGCAAGAACGCCTTTGAGACTTTCTACACCACTCTGCACGGTTTCCGCAATTCCATCGCCACCACCCTGGACGCCCAGTTCCGCCAGCTGAAGTTCTTCGCCAAGACCCGCAAGTACGACACCACCCTGGAGGCTTCTCTGGACAAGACCGAAGTGCCCGTGGCCGTCTACCACAGCCTCATTGAGGCCGTCCATAACAACATGGACAAGATGTACCGCTACATGGCCCTGCGCAAAAAGCTGATGGGTGTGGAGGAGCTCCACATGTACGACCTGTACACCCCCATCGTCAAGGAGGCCTCTGCCGAGATCTCCTTTGAGCAGGCCAAGGACACCGTTCTGGAGGCCCTTCAGGTACTGGGCGAGGACTATACCGCCCTGCTGAAGGAAGGCTTTGACAACCGCTGGATCGACGTTTATGAAAACGAGGGCAAGCGGGGCGGCGCTTATTCCGCAGGCGGCTTCCCCCATCCCTATGTGTTGCTGAACCACAAGAACGACCTGGGCAGCATGTTCACTCTGGCTCATGAAATGGGCCACGCCCTGCACAGCTATTATTCCTGCAAGAATCAGCCCCTGTGCACCTCCAATTACGTCATCTTCGTGGCCGAAGTTGCCTCCACCTGCAACGAGGTGCTGATGATCCAGCATCTGCTGAACAAGACCACCGACAAGAAGCAGCGTGCCTATCTGGTGAATCACTTCCTGGAGAAGTTCCGCACCACCCTGTACCGCCAGACCATGTTTGCCGAGTTTGAGCTGTTCATGGGCAAGGCCTGCGAGGCCGGTCAGACCCTGACCGCCGACCTGCTTTGCAAGGAGTATCACCGTCTGAATAAGCTGTACTACGGCGACAACGCTGTAATCGACGAAGGCATTGCCATGGAGTGGGCCCGTATCCCCCACTTCTATTACAACTACTATGTGTTCCAGTATGCCACCGGCTTCTCTGCAGCCATTGCCATCGCCATGCGCATCCTCAAGGAAGGCGCTCCTGCTGTGGCGGATTACAAGAAGTTCCTGTCCTCCGGCGGCAGCCAGGATCCCATTTCCCTGCTGAAGATCGCCGGCGTGGATATGGCCTCCCCCGCTCCCGTTGAGCAGGCTCTGGAGCTGTTCGGCCAGCTGCTGGACGAAATGGAGCAGCTTACTGACTAAATCCCTTATCATAAGAAAAGGCAGGCCCGGTCAGGGCCTGCCTTTTTGCGTCTTGTAAAGTTGGAATAACTTTCCGTTGTGAAAATTAACCGTTTTTTAACCGGATCCAAAAGGTGAAAGCCCTGTATCCTGTGGATTTATTCACATTTTCCACAGAGTTTTCCACACAAAAAACCGATTTTTTTGAAAACGGGCAGTAATAGCGGCTTTACAACAGGGTATCACGGTCCAGCGAACGGTACTGGATGGCTTCGGCCACATGCATGTGAGAGATGCGCTCCTCCCCTGCCAGATCGGCGATGGTTCGAGCCACCTTCAGGATGCGGTCATGGGCACGTGCGGACAAACCCAGCCGGTCAAAGGCCCCTGCCATCAGCTGCTGCGCCTCGGGGGTCAGCGGGCAATGCTCCCGCATCATACCGGGGGTCAGCTGGGCGTTGCAGTGCACGCCGGTACCGGCATAGCGCGCCCGCTGCCGCTCTCTGGCGGCATTGACACGGGCACGAATGGCCTCTGAACTTTCAGCAGGCTTGCGTTCCCGCAGCTGATCGTAGGCCACGCTGCTCACCGGCACATGCAGATCAATGCGGTCCAGCATGGGTCCGGAGATCCGCTTGCGGTAATTGCGGATGCTCTGATCGGTGCAGTTGCAGCGACCGGAAGGATGGCCGAAATAGCCGCATTTACAGGGGTTCATGGCACACACCAGCATAAACTGACTGGGATAGGTAAAGGTGCCGGAGATGCGGGAGACGGTCACCACGCCGTCCTCCAAAGGCTGGCGCAGCACCTCCACAGCATCCCGGCGGAACTCGGGCAGCTCGTCCAGAAACAGCACGCCGTTGTGGGCCAGGGAGATCTCGCCCGGCCGGGGACGGGTGCTTCCGCCGCCAGCAAGTCCCACGGGTGAAACGGTATGGTGCGGGCTGCGGAAGGGTCGGCTCTGCAGCATGGGCGTACCGCTCTCCAAAAGGCCGGCCACCGAATACACCTTGCTGGTTTCCAGTGACTCTTCCAATGTCATGTCGGGCAGAATGGAAGGCAGGCGCTTGGCCAGCATGCTTTTGCCGCTGCCCGGCGGGCCGATCATCAGCACGTGATGGGAGCCGGCCGCGGCGATCTCCAAAGCGCGCTTGACCATCTCCTGGCCCATCACGTCGGCAAAATCCAGCCCCTCCTGCCACTGGGTTGCAAAGGTATAGCAAGGCTGGGCCGGAATGGGCACTTCACCCGTCAAATGGGCCGCAAGCTGAGGCACATCCCGCACCGGGATCACCGTCAGTTCCTCACAGACGCTGGCCTCTGCTGCGTTATCTTCCGGAACATACAGGGTTTTGATGCCCGCGTCCCGGGCGGCCAACGCCATGGGCAGCACACCGGTGGCCGGGCGAAGCCGTCCCTCCAGGCTCAGTTCCCCGATGAAACAGGCATCTTCCGGCGGCAGGGGCAGCTGCTTGGAGGCGCAGAGTACGCCCACCAGAATGGGCAGGTCGTAAATGGGACCCTCTTTTTTCAGTTCACCGGGTGCCAGATTCACCGTGATGCGCCGCTGAGGAAACTCAAAACCGCAGTTTTTCACGGCTGCCCGGACACGGTCACGGGATTCCTTTACCGAGGCGTCGGGCAAACCGACCACGTCAAACTGGGGCAGGCCACCGCTGAGATCACACTGGCACAGCACAGGCTGGCCCTGGATGCCCACGATCCCACAGGAATGGATATTCGCTACCATAGCGATTCCCTCCGAAACAATTGTTATAATATATTAAATTAGTATAACAAAGAATGGAACAGATTGCAACAAATGGTGGTATCTCCGATATTTTTCCAGCATTACCGAAAGTTTTTCGATTTTTAACAAAAACAAACGCTATTTTTCTTTCATTTTTTCAAAGAAAGCGGTTTACATTCTGTGACTTGTCTGATAAAATATTGTTGGTTTATTAGGTCAAACCATTGCAAATATAAAAGGAGGCAATCCACCTATGGCAAGAAAAATGAAATCCATGGATGGTAACAACGCTGCGGCTCACGTTTCTTATGCGTTTACCGAAGTTGCTGCCATCTACCCCATCACTCCGTCCAGCCCCATGGCCGACTTTGTCGACCAGTGGTCTGCCAACGGTCTGAAGAACATCTTCGGCAACCAGGTCAAGGTTGTTGAGATGCAGTCCGAGGCCG
>JAFXDF010000021.1 GCA_017521295.1 Clostridia bacterium
CACGATACGCCGGAATAGTCAGCGGCTTTGCAACGATTCTGTATGGAATACGTTTCAAAATCAGACTCGGCAGAATGCTGATACCAAGTCCGCTTTCAACCATGGACATAACAGCATAATCATCCCATGTTGTAAAATGCACTTTGGGTGTAAGATTGTGCCTTTCAAAGATAGCAGATATTTCCGCTTTTGCGCCTTTTTCAAGAAGCATAAACGGCTCATCACAGAGCGCTTCTACCGGGAACGCATCGCTGTCGGCATAACGGTGTCCTTCGGGGATAATTGCCATAAGCTCGTCTTTCTCTAAAAAATGGGTTTCAAATTCGGGCAGTGTAGGCAGCCGCAAGAAGCCGAGATCAACTCTGCCGGTATGAATCCATTCTTCAATTTCCGTATAGTCACCAAGGAGCAATTCATAGTCGATGTTCGGATAATCCTTTTGAAATTCTTTGATAATGTTAGGAAGCCAATGCGTCGCTACGCTTGAAAAGGTTCCAATTCGGATAATGCCGGATTGCAGACCGTTCAGAGCATCGACCTCCATCTGGAGTTTTTCATATTCACCGACAATCGCTTTGGCGTGGGGCAGGAGTTTCAATCCATCACTGGTGAGTTTCACACCCATTTTACTGCGTTCCAACAGCGGAACTTTCCACTCGGTTTCAAGATCGTTTATCATCCGGCTGATGCCCGATTGTGAGTAGTTTAATATCTCCGATGCTTTTGTAAAGCTGCCGGATTCGACGGTTTTTACAAAAGCCATGTATTTGAGCAAGTTTTTATCCATACCAGCCCCTCATATCCGGTTTTGTGATTTATAAAATGAAAAACATTCGTTTTTCACATGGCTGAATGTATGATATAATATTCCTGTAAATAAATCAACAGAAGGATAGGAACTTTCTATGAACAAAGCCTTTTTTAGGTATATTTTCGCACTTTTGCTGTTCGGCTCTAACGGAATTGTAGCCAGCCGTATTGATTTGAACAGTTATGAGATTGTACTTCTGCGAACCCTGATCGGCAGTCTTTTGCTGATTGCGATTTTCTTTCTGAGCAGAGGCAAGTTGACATTCTGGAAGTACAAAAAAGATTTTGCATTCCTTGCCGTGTCCGGCGTTGCAATGGGAACAAGCTGGATGTTTTTATATGAGGCTTATGCACAGATCGGTGTCAGCATTGCTTCTCTTTGCTATTACTGCGGTCCGGTGATCGTGATGATTTTGTCTCCGCTGCTGTTCAAAGAAAAACTGACTCCCACCAAAATCATTGGCTTCCTTGCTGTGCTGGTTGGCATATTTCTTGTGAATGGGTACGGAGCAGTAGCTGCCAATCGCTTCGGACTCCTGTGCGGACTTGCATCGGCTGTGATGTATGCTTTCATGGTGATCTTCAATAAGAAAGCAGCGGCGATTGCCGGTCTTGAAAATTCTGCCCTACAGTTATTTATTGCATTTGCAACCGTTGCCGTTTTTGTGGGATTCAAGCAGGGCTTCATGATTGACATTCCTACGGGAAGTGTGTTGCCAATCTTCGTGCTTGGTCTGCTGAATACGGGAATCGGATGTTATTTGTATTTCTCGTCAATCGGAAAAATCCCCGTTCAGACAGTTGCGATCTGCGGGTATTTGGAGCCGTTGTCAGCTGTGTTGTTCTCCGTGATTTTTCTTAGTGAAAAGCTGTTGCCGGTGCAGATCATTGGTGCAGTCCTGATTATTGGTGGAGCGATCTTTGGTGAGTACTTTTTGAGAAACAGAAATAATAAATGAAAAACATTCAAAATGCCGAAAGCAAGATTCTACCATGGGTCCAAATTTCGCCAGTTGCACATTTTGCCCTCATGGAATCTTGTTGGGGAGTGCCTTCCCCAAACCCTGCTAACATAAAAACAGGAAGCACTATGATTTTGGTCATGTGCTTCCTGTTTTGCTTATACTGTTTTATTGGACCGCCCTCTGGGGGTCTTTTTTTATTCCAGCCAGGTTTTTTCGGCGGTATACAGACGCTTTCCGCCAAAATCGTTCATATCCTCTGCCAGGGCGGCGGCCAGCGCAGGGCCGTCCTTGCTCCGCAGGGCCTTGAGGATGGCCTCGTGATTACGGGTATCCATGGAGAAATGGACGCTCTCGGGATCGTCCCAGTAAAACTGTGCATAAGCCCGTTTCAGCCGATCCATACACCGGCGCAGGGCCTCGGCAGCGTAGCCGTTGCCGCAAAACAGGGTCATTTTCAAATGGAACTCGGTATTGTAGGCCCAGTGCTCCCAGAAATCGGCTGCCTTGCTGCACTTTTCATTGAGATCAGCCAGCCGGTCGATCTGGGTATCGCTGAAGTTCTGGAAATGCTCCATCAAAAGGCCCCGCTCCAGGATATACCGGTACTGGAGCATATCCCGCACATCGTCCCGGGTCACCCGGATGACCTCGTAGCCGTACCGGGGAATGCTGCGCAGCACATTGTCGGCGCAAAGCTCCAGCAGCGCCTCCCGCACGGGAGATTTGCTGCAGCCGTATTTTTCCACCAGGGCCTTTTCGTTGAGAATGTCGTTGGGCTTATATTCATAGGACAAAATGTCCTGTAAAATGGCTTTATACATGGCGTCTTTCAGACTTGCCGGATTGCTCATGGCACTTCACCTCCCCAACAGTTTAGCAAAAATAGGGAGATTTGTAAAGTTGCACTTGACTTTTGGCCGAAATATGCTACGCTGATATTATCAGTAAGATATCATAGACCCGCTTATAAGGATGTGTTATTTATGAACCAGGTGCTTTCCGACACCTTTCTGCAGGTGCTCCACAAGGAGCTGATCCCTGCTTTGGGCTGCACCGAGCCCATTGCCATTGCCTACGCCTCCGCAAAGGCCCGCCAGGTGCTGGGCCAGATGCCCGAGGGCATCCATCTGCGCTGTAGCGGCAACATCATCAAAAACGTCAAGGGCGTGGCCGTGCCCAACGCCGACGGCATGAAGGGCGTGGACACCGCCGCCATTCTGGGCGTTGTGGGCGGCGACGCCGACCGGGAGCTGGAAGTGCTCCAGGCAGTGACCCCCGCCCACCTGGAAGAGACCCGCAGACTGCTGCAAAGCGGCTTCTGCACCTGCTCCCTCCAGGAAAACGTGGCCAATCTGCACATTCGCGCCGAGGTCTTTGCCGGTGAACACACCGCTTCTGTGACCATCATCAACCGTCACACCCTCATCACCGAGATCGAAAAGGACGGCAAGGTGCTCTTCCGCGAAGAGCCCGTGGTGCAGTCCGAAGACGCTCCCGACTGGGATCAGTGGAGCGTGGCCGACATCGTGGAGTTTGCCGAAACGGTGGAGCTCAAGAAGGTCAAGTCCCTGTTGGACGGCCAGATCGAGCTGAACTGTGCCATCTCCGGCGCCGGCCTGCGCCGGCCCTTTGGCGCCCAGATCGGCCGCACCCTGCTGGAGGTCTGCGAGGACACCGTCTGGACCCGTGCAAAGGCCAAGGCGGCCGCCGCCTCCGACGCCCGTATGGGCGGCTGCTCCCTGCCGGTGGTCATCAACTCGGGCAGCGGCAACCAGGGCCTTACGGTCTCTCTGCCGGTGATCGAGTACGCCGAGCATCTGAAGGTCTCTCAGGAGAAGCTCTATCGCGCTCTGCTGATCTCCAACCTGATCGCCATCTACCAGAAGCACTTCATCGGCAGCCTGTCTGCCTTCTGCGGCGCGGTCACCGCCGCTGCCGGCTGCGGTGCGGCCATCACCTGGCTCCACGGCGGCACCTATGAAAATATCTGCGACACCATCGCCAACACGGTGGCCAACGTGGGCGGCATGGTGTGCGACGGCGCCAAGGCCAGCTGCGCTGCCAAGATCGCCTCGGCGGTGGATGCCGCCATCATGGCCCACCATCTGTCCATGCGTGGCCTCAAGTTCCAGCCCGGCGAGGGCATCATCCAGACCGACCCCCAAAAGACCATCCAGAGCCTTGGCTACATCGGCCGCGTGGGTATGAAGTCCACTGACGTGGAGATCCTCAACCTGATGCTGGGCAACGTGGATCTGGAAAAGCAGTAAGAAAACAGCCACTCCGTCAGGATGTGGTTCACAAAACAGTTAAAGCCAAGCTGCAAAATGCAGCTTGGCTTTTCTCATTGACTACGGTGTATATTCTGTTTGTCAAGTTGGAATCTGTTACTTTCTTGCTAATTGCAAATCTATCGTATCATAGATGGTGATTGTGCCGCCATGGCGATCGATCGCGTCTTCGATTTTTGAAAAAAACTCGGTTCGGATGGTTTCTTCCATTGCAATATGGTCTGAATACGTTCCAAGAAGTTGAATATATTCTTTTCCGGAAAAGACACGTTCACGATGAAACAAGGCGTACTGAATGTCTGTAAATCCATATTGGCACGCAATCATTGCTCGCTCTTGCGCCTGCTCCTCGGAATACTCGGTCAATACCTGCCGCTTTTTGTTGTGGAACTTGTAATAGTATTCATCATATAGTTCGTCTATCTCTTTTGAAAGCGCAGGATTCCCTTTATCGCGATAAGGGTGATTTGCAAAACGAGCAAAAGCACCACCGCTTTTCAGCATGGAAAACACTTTTTCATATCCGATTTTCTCCGGAACCCAATGGAAGGCAGATGCAGAAAAAACCAAATCAAAAGCACCCTCTTCAAACGCTGTGTCTTCAAATTTTCCCGTAATTACCGAAAAATTGTGATATCCCTGAAACTTCTCTTTCAGCAATTCCGAAAACTGTTCTCCATATTCTACCGCAATGAGTTCGCATCCGGTCTTCAGGATCGGTAAGGTGGCTTGTCCACCGCCACTGCCAACTTCAACTACCTTGCTACTTTCATCAATCGGAATATATTCAAATAAGGTTCTATATAATTCTTCAACATAGCCGGGACGCAGTTTTTCATATACAGGCGCCACTGTATCAAAGGTCCATTCCAGTCCTTTTATAACAGGCATGCGCAAGCACCTCCAAACGCAAGATCGTTTAACCGACTTTATCCTATCATAACAGGGTCCCGTATGCAAGAACAGTCCTTGTATTCTCAGCCGGTTTTCCGCCAATGGACTTGATAAAAAGATACCGCTTACGCAAAAGGCCGTTAAGGCTTGCCCCTTTTGCCAATCTTTGCTATACTAAAGAAAAACACAAAGGAGCGATGACGTATGCTGTTGTTTGAAAAGGCAGGCATTGAAAATACCCAAAAGGCCCTGGAGATCGCCCTCTCCGCCGCAAAGGAGCGGGGTCTGGATCTGGTGCTGGCCACCACCGGCGGCGGTACCGTCCCCGCAGCCCTGGAGCTGGCCGAAAAACTGGGCTACACCGGAAAGATCGTGGCAGTCACCCACTGCTTCGGCTCCCGGGAAAAGGGCAAAAACATCCTGCCTCCCGCCAAAATGCAGGAGTTCCGGGAAAAAGGCGTCACCGTGGTCACCGCCGCCCACGCCCTGTCGGGTGCCGAGCGTGGTCTGAGCCGCAAATTCTCCGGCGTGTACCCGGTGGAGATCGTGGCCAACACCCTGCGGATGTTCGGCCAGGGCACCAAGGTGTGCGTGGAGATCGCCATGATGGCTCTGGACGCCGGCACCATCGAATACGGCAAGCCGGTCATCGCCGTGGGCGGCTCTGGCCGGGGTGCCGACACCGTCTGCCGCCTGACCCCCGAGTACACCTCCGATCTCATGGGCACCCGCATCCACGAGTTCCTGTGCAAACCCAGTTTGGAAGAATAATCAACAAAGAAAAAGTCCCTGCCGGGTGGCAGGGACTTTCTTTCTGCAGCAGCTTATGCCAGCTTGGCGGCCAGACGCTCGGAGATGGCGTCCAGGAACTCCTCGGAGTTGACAGCCTTGGCCTCGAAGCCGGGCTCAACCAGACCGACCAGGTCCTTGGTCATGATACCGGCGTTCAGGGTGTCGAAGCAGGCCTCTTCCAGCTTCTCACCGAAGGCAACCAGCTCGGGCAGCTCATCCAGCTCGCCGCGCTTCTTGAAGGCGCCGGACCAGGCAAAGATGGTAGCCATGGAGTTGGTGGAGGTCTTTTCGCCCTTCAGGTGCTTGTAGTAGTGCTGGGTGACGGTGCCGTGGGCGGCCTCGAACTCGTAGTTGCCGTCGGGAGAGACCAGAACGGAGGTCATCATAGCCAGAGAACCGAAGGCGGTGGAGACCATGTCGCTCATGACGTCGCCGTCGTAGTTCTTACAGGCCCAGATGTAGCCGCCCTTGGAGCGGATGACGCGGGCAACGGCGTCGTCGATCAGGGTGTAGAAATAGGTGATGCCCAGCTCTTCGAACTTGGCCTTGTAAGCCTCAAACTCTTCCTCGAAGACCTTCTTGAACTGGCCGTCATAGACCTTGGCGATGGTGTCCTTGGTGGAGAACCACAGATCCTGCTTGGTGTCGATGGCGTACTGGAAGCAGGCCTTGGCGAAGGAGCGGATGGAGCTCTCCTTGTTGTGGGCGCCCTGCCAGACGGCGGGGCCGTTGACCTTCTGGACGGTGAGGGTCTTTTCCTCGCCGCTTTCGCCCTTGAAGGTCATGGTGCAGGTGCCGGGCTCCTCGGTGTACATATCAACAGACTTGTAAACGTCGCCGTAAGCGTGACGTGCGATGGTGATGGGCTCCTTCCAGTTCTTGACCACAGGCTTGATGGCGGGGATGCAGATGGGAGTACGGAACACGGTGCCGTCCAGGATGGAACGGATGGTGCCGTTGGGGCTCTTCCACATCTCGGTCAGCTGGGGATACTCTACCATACGCTGTTTGTTGGGGGTGATGGTGGCGCACTTGACGGCAACGCCGTACTTCTTGTTGGCGTTGGCGGCGTCAATGGTGACCTGGTCCTTGGTCTCGTTGCGGTTCAGCAGACCCAGATCGTAATACTCGGTCTTCAGATCCACATAGGGCAGGATCAGCTTATCCTTGATCATCTGCCACAGGATACGGGTCATCTCGTCGCCGTCCATCTCGACGAGGGGGGTCTTCATCTGAATTTTAGCCATAAGAGTGAGCTCCTTTACGTTATTTTAATTTAGAATGGCGCGGGGCGATGTGGGCATCGCCCCCTACGCCGTATGTTTGGAAAGTGTCTTACTTATGCCTTACCGTAGCCGGCGGCGTAGTAGTTCATCAGGCAGCCTTCCTTCAGGATCAGCTTTTCGTCGTCGGTGAGACCCTTGCACTGCAGGGGCAGGTCGATGACTTCGCCGGCCTTGGTGATGACCTTGGCGGGGATGTCTTCCTTGCCCTCCAGGATGGCGGCCTTCACGCCGGGGATGTAGACCCAATCGCCGTCCTCGTAGTTGAACTCGATGGACTTATCCATGGTGAAGGGAACGATACCCCAGTTGATGCAGTTGGAACGGTAACGCTTGGTGGCGTACTCGTAGCAGATGTTGGCGAAGCCGCCCAGCACCTTCTGGCAGGAAGCGGCCTGCTCACGGGCGGAGCCGTCGCCGGGCTTGTTGGCGAAGACGCAGGAGCCGATGGTGGTCTTGCAGGCACAGCCGCCGACCTTATCCAGGACAGCCTTCACTTCCTCGGCAACCTCACCCTTCTCGCGGGCCTCTTCCAGGGCGCGGACAGCCTTGGAACGGGCAACGTACTCGGGAACACGGCGGCTCAGAGCGAACTCAGACAGGCCGATGGGGTTGGAACGGTAGGAAGAGGTCTCGCCGGAGGGGATCAGCTCGTCGGTGGTGGTGACGGGGTCATGGATGACGGCGCACAGCTTGACCAGCAGGTCGTCCTCCAGAGCGGGCATCTCGGGCCAGTCCTTGATGTTGGGACCGTAGCGCAGCTCGGCGGTGGGATCGGCCTTGCCGAAGCCCTCGTAGCAGCGCTTGGCGTAGACGGAGCCGTCATAGGTGTACTTCAGATCTTCCGCGGTGGGCAGTTCGTAATCGAAGTCGGTAGCGGCAGTCAGCACACCGCCGTTGGCAGCGGTAGCAGCGATGGAGCGGGCGTCCATCAGAGCGACGGCAGAGATCTGGCCGTTGCCGGGCTTGGAACCTTCGCGGTTGGCGAAGTTACGGGTGGCATGACGGATGGACAGGGCGTTGTTGGCGGGGGTGTCACCGGCACCGAAGCAGGGGCCGCAGAAGGCGGGCTTCATGACAGCGCCGGCCTCCATCAGGGTGGTGGCGGTGCCGTTCTTGGTGATGGCCAGGTTGATGGGAGTGGAGGAAGCGTAAACGCTCATATCGAAGTAGCCGTTGCCGATGGACTGATCCTTCAGGATGGCGGCAGCCTCCACAATGTTCTCGTACATACCGCCGGAGCAGCCCACGATGACGCCCTGGTCGCAGGTGACCTTGCCGTCCACGATGTTGCGGCACAGATCCATGGTGACCTTACCGCCCAGCTGCTTGTTGCACTCGGCCTCGACCTACTTGAAGATGCCTTCGGGATCGGCCTGCAGCTCATGGATGTTGTTGGCGTGGGAGGGATGGAAGGGCAGTGCGATCATACACTCTACATTGGTCAGGTCGATGTGGACAACGCTGTCGTAGTAAGCGCCGTTTTCGGGCTGCAGCTCCTTGAAGTCCTCGGGACGGCCGATATTCTCGTAATAGGCCTTGACCTTTTCGTCG
>JAFXDF010000022.1 GCA_017521295.1 Clostridia bacterium
ATCCCCACCAATAAGAAGCAGGTGTTCTCCACCGCCGCCGACGGCCAGACCTCTGTTGAGATCCACGTGCTGCAGGGCGAGCGTGACATGGCCGCCGGCAACAAGACCCTGGGCAAGTTCCATCTGGACGGCATCCCCGCTGCCCCCCGCGGCGTGCCCCAGATCGAGGTCACCTTTGACATCGACTCCAACGGTATCGTCAATGTTTCCGCCAAGGATCTGGGTACCGGCAAGGAGCAGAAGATCACCATCACTTCTTCTTCCAACCTGAGCAAGGACGATATCGACCGCGCCGTCAAGGAGGCCGAGCAGTTCGCCGCCGAGGACAAGAAGCAGAAGGAAGCCGTTGACACCCGCAACGAGGCCGAGGCTCTGGTTTACCAGACCGAGAAGTCCCTGGGCGAGCTGGGCGGCAAGATCTCCGACAGCGAGAAGGCTCCCGTGGACGCCGCTCTGAACAAGCTGAAGGAGACCCTGAAGGGCTCTGACATCGAGGCCATCAAGGCCGATTCCGAGGCTCTGAAGCAGGCCTTCTACGCCATCGCCGAGAAGATGTACGCCCAGGCCAATCCCCAGGGCGGCCAGCCCGGTCCCGACATGGGCGCCCAGGGCGGCGGCCAGACCGGCCCCAACGGCGAGACCGTCTATGACGCCGACTATAAGGTGGTCGACGAGGACGAGAACAAGTAAGAAATCCTTTCATACGCAAGCGGGGCCGAGCCCCGCTTTGCGTGCGTTTACATCGTGAGAAAATAGGAGAGCAGATATGGCTGAACAGCGCGATCTTTATGAAGTCCTGGGCCTGCAGAAGGGCGCCAGCGACGATGAAATCAAAAAAGCCTATCGCAAACTGGCGAAAAAATATCACCCCGACCTGAACCCCGGCGATAAGACCGCCGAGGAGAAGATGAAGGAAGTCAACGGCGCTTATGAGGTGCTGTCCGACGCCGACAAAAAGGCCCGCTACGACCAGTACGGCTTTGCCGGCATCGATCCCAACTATGCCGGCGGCGCGGCAGGCGGCGGCTTTGGCGGCTTCCAGGACTTTGACCTGGGCGACATCTTCGGCTCCATGTTCGGCGGCGGCTTCGGTGGTGGTTTCGGCGGTCAGCAGACCCGCCAGAACGGCCCCCGCAAGGGCGAAAACCTCCGGGTCACCCTGCAGCTGACCTTTGAAGAGGCGGTTTTCGGCTGCGAAAAGAGCGTCAGCATCACCCGGAACGAGGCCTGTAAGGACTGCGGCGGTTCGGGCGCCAAGAGCGGCACCAGCCCCGAGACCTGCCCGGTGTGCCGTGGCATGGGCCAGGTAAAGTCCACCCAGCGCACCCCCTTCGGCGTCTTTTCCACCAACGCCCCCTGCCAGAACTGTCACGGCACCGGCAAGATCATCAAGGAGCCCTGTCCCACCTGTAAGGGCGAGGGCAAGACCCGCAAGACCCGCACCATCCAGGTGAAGATCCCCGCCGGTATCGACGACGGCCAGACCATCTCCCTGCGCGGCGAAGGAAACGGCGGCTCCAACGGCGGCCCTGCCGGTGACCTGTACGTCACTGTTTACGTGAAGGAACACAAGATGTTCAAGCGTGACGGCCAGGACATCATTCTGGAAATGCCCATTTCCTTTGCCCAGGCGGCTCTGGGTGCCACCCTCACCGTTCCCACCGTGGACGGCAAGGTGCAGTACGACCTGCCCGAAGGTACCCAGACCGGCACGGTGTTCCGTCTCCGCGGCAGCGGCGTGCCCAACATCAACGGCCGCGGCCGTGGCGATCAGTATGTGAAGGTCACCGTAGAGGTGCCCCGAAATCTTTCGGCCGAGCAGAAGGAGCTGCTGCGCAAGTTCGACGATGATATCGACGACTGCTACAGCGAAAAGGGCGGCTTCTTCAAGAAAATGAAAGACCTCTTCAACAAGGATTGACGAGCAGCACTCCCTACCGTTATCGGCAGGGGGTGCTTTTTCTATGCAAAGGATGTATTTTTTACCAAAATGTCTTGTAAGCGGCCCTTGCCTTTGTTATAATATTGGGTGATAAAAATATAAATTTGGAGTGCGGAATGAAAAAGAAAAAATGGCTGTTGTCAGCCGATCATAGCGCCTGCGCGGAACAGATGGCCGGGGAGCTGGAGCTCAGCCGGCTTACTGCTCGTGTATTGGCCGCCAGAGGCTTTGACAACCAGGAAAAGGCCAGAGATTTCATGACCCAGTCGGTGGAGGGCATCCACGATCCGTTCCTTTTGAAGGACATGGACAAGGCTGTGGCAGAGATCCGCTGGGCCATCGAAAACAAGGTCAAAGTGGCCGTTTACGGCGACTATGATGTGGACGGCGTCACCGCCACCTGCATCATGATCCAGTATCTCAAGAAGATGGGTGCCGACTGCACCTATTACATCCCCGACCGCCTGGAGGAGGGCTACGGCCTCAACGTGGCGGCCATCCAGAGCCTCTATGATGAGGGCTGCCGTCTGCTGATCACGGTGGACAGCGGCATCACCGCCGATGAGGAGGCCGAATATGCCCGCAGCATCGGCCTGCGTCTGATCATCACCGATCACCACGAGTGCAAGGAGAACCTTCCTGCCGCCGCCGCGGTGGTCAACCCCCGGCGGATGGACAGCGATTATCCCTTCCGGGAGCTGGCCGGCGTCGGTGTGGCCTTCAAGGTCATCTGTGCCCTGGAGCATCACCGCCCCATTGAGGAGCTGCTGCAGGAATACGCCGATGTGGTGGCGGTGGGCACCATCGCCGATGTGATGCCCCTGGTGGGGGAGAACCGCATCATCGTTTCCTACGGTCTGCAGTATCTGCAGAACACCCGCAATTACGGCCTGCGCTCGCTGATGCAGAAGCTGGGCCTGGATACCAAGGTGGTCACCTCCAACGCTGTGAGCTTTACCATGGCGCCCCGCATCAATGCCGCCGGACGGTTGGGCGGCGCCAGCAGCGCGGCCCGGATGTTCCTCACCGAAGATCCCCGGGAGGCCGCCGCGCTGGCCGAGCACCTGTGCAACCTGAACCACCGCCGCCAGGAAGAGGAAAACGGCATTTACGAGCAGATCATGGCCCGCCTCAAGGTGCAGCCCGAGCTGACCCGGGGCAAGACCCTGGTTCTTTGGGATGACGGCTGGCACAACGGCGTTATCGGTATCGTTTCCTCCCGCCTGTCCGACCGGTACGGCGTGCCCTGCGTGCTGATCTCCATGACCGGGGACATCGGCAAGGGCTCGGGCCGAAGCATCAAGGGCTTCAACCTGTACGCCGCGCTGGAAAAGAATGCCGACCTGCTGGAAAAGTACGGCGGCCATGAGCTGGCGGTGGGCCTCACCGTCAAGCGGGAAAACCTGGAGGCCCTCCGGGCGGCGCTGGAGGATTATGCCTGCAGCAACCGGGACGAGGAGATCGTTCCCTGCGTCAACGTGGACTGCCGTGTGGAGCCCCAGGAGCTGACCCTCCGGGAGGTCCGGGGCCTGTCGGCGCTGGAGCCCTTTGGCATGGGCAATCCCCAGCCGGTGTTCCTGATGAACGACGTGCGCATCGAGGAGATCACTCCTATCAGCCATGACCGGCACATCAAGCTGCACCTGAGCAAGCAGGGCCGCAGCTTTTACGCGTTCGTCTTTGGCATGGGCGCCAAGAGCTGCCAGTTTGTCAAGGGCGATCTGCTGGATATCGTGTTCTCCGCCGAGATCAACAGCTATCGGGGCAATGAAAACGTGCAGCTGGTGATCAAGGACGTGAAGTGGGCCGAAGGGGAAGAGCAGGCCGACCGGGAAGCCGGCGAGACCTGGCGTTTCTTCAAAGAGGGCCACGAGCTCACCCGTGAACAGGCCACGCTGCTCTGTCCCACCCGGGACGATCTGGTGGCGGTGTTCCGCCACGTGAAGGCCAACGCCGAGGACGGTCTGCTGGCCATCCCCGCAGCAACGCTGTACCGCAAGGTGCGTTACGAAGCCAAGGCCTGCAGCCACATGAACGTGGGCAAACTGCTGACCTGTCTGGACGTGTTTACCGAGTGCGGTATTTTTTCCTATGAGTACAACGGCGAGGACCTGGCGGTCCGCATTATGAATTATCAGGGCAAAGCCGACGTCAACGGATCGGTGGTGCTCAAAACTTTGATGGCAGTATTGAAGGGTTAAAGCTATGAACGAACAGGAAATGCAGGCATATCTGGAAAATCTGAATGAACAGATCCGGCAGATCGCGGCCAGCTTCCCCGAAGAAGAGGAGAAGCAGATCCTCCGCGCTTACAGCTATGCCTATAAGCATCACGAGGGTCAGCTGCGCAAGAGCGGCGAGCCCTATATCATGCACCCGGTGGCGGTGGCCGTCAATATCGAGCAGATGGGCCTGGATGCCGAATCCATTATGGCCGGCCTGCTCCACGACACCATCGAGGACACGGCGGCCAGCTATTCCGAGGTAGCCAAGGAGTTTGGTGAAGTGGTGGCCATGCTGGTGGACGGCGTGACCAAACTGACCCAGATGGAGCACACCAGCTATTCCACCAAGGAAGAGCAGCAGGTGGAGGACCTGCGCAAGATGTTCATCGCCATGGCGAAGGATATCCGCGTGGTGATGATCAAGCTGGCCGACCGTCTGCACAATATGCGTACCATCCAGTTCCAGCGGGAGCAGAAGCAGAAGGACATCTCGGTGGAGACTATGGAGATCTACGCCCCTCTGGCACACCGCCTGGGCATCCAGAAGGTCAAGCTGGAGCTGGAGGACCGCTCGCTGAAGATCCTGGATCCGGTGGGTTATCAGGAGATCTCCGATTATCTGGAAGAGCAGAACCACGGCTTTGCCGATTTCCTGGATGAAACCAAAAACCGCATCGTGGAAAAGCTGGAGCAGGTGGGCATCCATTGCCAGGTCAAGGCCCGGCTCAAAAGCGTCTACAGCATCTATCGCAAGCTGTACGGCCAGAACCTGCGTTTTTCCGAGATGTACGACATCTGCGCCACCCGCGTCATCGTCAAGTCGCTGGCCGACTGCTACAACGTACTGGGCCTGATCCACGACCTGTACAAGCCGGTGCCCGGCCGCTTCAAGGACTATATTAGTACCCCCAAGCCCAACGGCTACCAGTCGCTGCACACGGTGGTCATCGGCACCGAGGGCATTCCCTTTGAGGTGCAGATCCGCACCGAAGAGATGGATCACCAGGCCGAATACGGCATCGCCGCCCACTGGAAGTACAAGAATGGTCTCCGTGGCGGACACAAGGAAGAGACCTTTGCCTGGGTCCGTCAGCTGATCGAAAGCCAGCAGGACTCCGACGCCACCGACTTTATCAAAAACGTCAAGACCGATCTGTTCGCAGACGAGGTCTATGTCTTTACGCCCCGGGGCGACGTCATCAACCTGCCCAAGGGCGCGACCCCTATCGACTTTGCCTACGCCATCCACTCGGCGGTGGGCAACCGGATGACCGGCGCCAAGGTCAACGGCCGCATCGTGCCCATCGACTGCGAGCTGCACAGCGGCGAGATCGTGGATGTCATCACTTCCAAAAATTCCACCGGCCCCAAGCGTGACTGGATGCAGATCGTCAAGACCAACGGCGCCCGCACCAAGATCAAGCAGTGGTTCAAAAAGGAGCGCCGGGAGGAAAATATCGAGCAGGGCAAGACCGTTCTGGAGCGGGAGCTGCGTGCCAATCTGGTGTACGACCACTTCCAGCATCCCGAAATGCAGGAGCTGATCTGCAGCCGCATGAACGTCCCCAATCTGGAGGAGCTGTATGCCGGTATCGGCTACGGCGGTGTGGCCCTGTCCCGTGTCATCGCCAAGGTCAAGGATGAGGTGGCCCGTGTGAAGGCCGCCGAGGCCAAGGAGGCCAAGCTGGCCGCCGCTCTGGCTTCCAAGCCCAGAAAGTCGGTGGGCGACACCGGCGTCATCGTGGAGGGCCTGGATAACTGCATGGTGAAGTTCGCCAAGTGCTGCACTCCCGTGCCCGGCGATCCCATCATCGGCTTTATCACCCGTGGCTACGGCGTGTCGGTCCATCGGCAGGACTGCGCCAACGCCAAGACTTCCGCCCGCAACCCCGATGAGGACGGCCGCTGGATCCGCACCGAGTGGGCCGAGGGCGAAAAGCATCAGTACAGCACCGGCATCAAGCTGACGGCCAACAACCGTGTGGGCCTTTTGTCTGATCTGATGACCCAGCTGAGCAACATGAAGATCAACGTCAACGAACTGAACGCCCGTCAGCACGATGACGGCCATTGCGACCTGTATCTGACGGTCACGGTCAATGACAAGGAGCATCTGGAGTTCGTCCTCAACCGGCTCATGCGTGTCAGCGGCGTGTCCGAGGTCAAGCGCATCGTGGCCGGTGGCTGATAAAACAACCGAAAACACACACCGAGCCTCCTCTTTTTTCGGGGAGGCTCTTTCAAAAAGGAGTTGCAAAATATGCGAGCAGTGATCATCCGCGTCAGCCGGGCATCCATCACCATCAACGGGGAACCGGGCGGCAGCATGGACAAGGGCTTTGTGGTGCTGGTGGGCGTCAAGCCCGAGGACACCACCGCCGAGGCGGCCTATCTGGCTAAGAAGTGCTCCGAACTGCGGGTTTTTGAAGACGAAAACGGCAAAATGAACAAGGCCCTGGCCGATGTGGGCGGCAGCATGATGGTGGTGAGCAATTTCACCCTCTATGCCGACTGCTCTCACGGACGCCGTCCCGACTTTTTCCATGCCGCCAAGCCGGATATCGCCATCCCGGTGTACGAGCACTTTATCAGCGCGGTAAAGGCCCGGGGCATCCCCCTCATCACCGGCGAGTTCGGCGCCGATATGGCTATCGACCACGTGAACGACGGCCCGGTGACCATCCTGATGGACACCGACCAAATGCTGAAAAGGAGTGTATGACCATGATCATCAAACCTGTTATCGTGGGTTGGCTGCGCACCAACTGCTATATCGTGGGCGACGAGGCCACCAAAACCTGCGCCATCATCGATCCCGGCCAGAAGGCCGACCAGATCCTGGCGGCGGTAAACGAGCTGGGCTATGAGGTGAAACTGATCCTCCTGACCCACGGCCACTATGACCATGTGATGGCTGTGCCCCAGATCGTCAAGGCCACCGGCGCCAAGGTCTATATCCACAAAAAGGACCAGTGGCTGCTGGAGTGTGACGAGGTGCTGCGCTACGGCACCCGTGCCGAGGGCTATACCGTGCCCCACATCGACGGCTTTCTGGAGGACGGCCAGACCATCCCTCTGGGCAGTCTGACCTTCAAGGTGCTGCACACTCCCGGCCACACCGCCGGCTGCTGCGTGTTCCTGTGTGAAGAGGCCATGTTCAGCGGCGACACCCTGTTTCAGGAGTGCTGCGGCCGTACCGATCTGGAGACCGGCAGTCTGGAGGATATCCTGCGGAGCCTCAAGCGCCTGGCCCAGCTGGAGGGCAACTTCCGGGTGTTCCCCGGCCACGAAGGCTTTTCCTCTCTGGAGTACGAGCGCCAGTACAACCCCTATATCCGTGAGGCGCTGCGGCGATGAAGTACTGTTTACAGGGACACGACCGTGACAACGGCGTCCAGGAGATGCTGATCTCCCTTTTGCCCGACGAAAGTCACGACAAAGTAGAAGAACTCTCCGGCGAGGGCTGTCTCAGCCGTGCCTGGGAAGAAAACGGCGATATCTGCGCCAGCGCGGAGATTATCCGGGGCGAAAAGCGGGGCTTTTACGAGGTGCGCCGTCCCATTCCCGCGGAGACCGACGGCGAGGAATATAAACGGGTGCTGACCTGGTGTGTCAAGACCGCCGTCTACCAGGCCCTGGTGCCGCTGCTGGACAAGCGCCCCGCCTGGGGCAGCATGACCGGCGTGAAGCCCGCCAAGCCTGCCCGTCTTGCCATCCGGGAGGGCCTTTCGCCCGCTGAACTGGATGCATGGCTGGACACCCACTATGACGTCACCGAAAACCGCCGTAAGCTGTGTATCCGCGCGGCGGAATACTCCCTTGCCGCCGAGGACAGCCTGCTCCCCCGGGAGACCCAGCTGTATATCGGCATCCCTTTCTGCCCGGCAAAGTGCAGCTACTGCTCCTTCGTCAGCAACGATATGACCCGATGGGGCCATATGATGCAGCCCTATGTGGACTGCCTGCTGCAGGAGGTGGAGGCGGCAGGAAAGCTGCTGCGGGAAAACAACATCCCCCTGGGCAGTATCTATATCGGCGGCGGCACGCCCACCACCCTCAACGAGCAGCAGCTGGAGGCGCTGCTCACGGCGGTGGACACCCACTTTGACCGGTCTGCCTGCCGGGAATATACCGTGGAGGCCGGCCGGCCCGAGACCATCACCGAGGAAAAACTGCGGATCATGGCCGCCCACAAGGTCAGCCGCATTTCCATCAATCCCCAGACCATGAACGACAAGGTTCTGGAGGGCGTTGGCCGCCGTCATACGGCGGAGGACATCGTCCGCTGCTATGAAATGGCCCGGGGCGTGTCGGATTTCATCATCAACATGGATCTGATCGCCGGATTGCCCGGTGACAACGATGACAGCCTCATCGACAGCGTCCGCCGGGTGGCAGCCCTGGACCCCGACAACATCACCATCCACTGCCTGGCACGCAAGCGCGGCGCCCGGCTGTACTTCGGTCCCACTGGCGAGCTGCCTTCCGAGACCCTGGACGCCTGCTACGCCATTCTGGCCGACAAGGGCTTCGAGCCCTATTATCTCTACCGGCAGAAATACATGGCCGGCGGCCTGGAAAACGTGGGCTTCTGCCGCCCCGGCACCGCCAGCCACTACAACATCTGCATGATGGAAGAGCTGTCCGACGTGATCGCCCTTGGTTCGGGCGGCGTCACCAAGCTGTGTTCCCAGGGCGGACGCAAGGTCAACCGTGTGGTCAACCCCAAGTTCCCCAAGGAGTATATCGAGCGCATCGATGCCATTGTCAACGGAAAGGTACATCTGCTGGACGATTGAGAAGGGGCTACGCTTTTTTCAAGCGGTAGCCATGAATGAACTGCCGGCGGCGTGTCCTTGCGCTGGCGGGTGCAAATCGAAATCGAATAAGAAAAGCGGCTCAAATGAGCCGCTTTTTTCTTTATTTCAAGGGTACCACTTCAAACACCGTCAGCACGCCGTTTTCCACCGTGAAGCGCACGTCATGGCCCGCGAAAGCCACGCCGTATTTCCGCTCCGGGTCGTCGTGATACTGGGGCCGGGGGTCCTGCTTGAGCACCTCCACAATGGCCTCCTGCTTGCTTTTTGGGAAGATGTTCAGCAGTTCTTCGGGGAAAACCACCTGCAAGCTGTAGTCCTTTACATCCTCTGAAAAACCGCCTCTTGCGCCGGGATGACTGTCCACATAGGGCAGATAGGGCTTGATGTCATAGATGGACGTGCCGTCCCGCAGGTCCACGCCCGACACATGGATCACCGGGCCACGGTGCTCGGTGAGCTCCACCTTTTCCAGCTTCACCGAGGACAGGCCGATGGGGTTGGGCCGGAAGGGGGAACGGGTGGCGAAAACCCCCACAGCGGTGTTGCCGCCCAGCCGGGGCGGCTTGACGGTGGCCGACCAGTTGTCCTTTTCGGGCACCTGGAACTTCCAGAGCAGCCACAGGTAGTCGTAATCCTCCATGCCCTTGACCGCATCGGGACTGCGGTACTCCGGCTCGAACACGATGGTGCCCTTGAGGCTTTCCACCAGGCCGCTCTGCCGGGGGATGCCAAACTTCTGAGGGAAATCGGTGTGAATATGCGCAATGATTTTCATAAAACCGCTCCAAATCGCTTGATAAGGTCATTATACGGGATTTTTCACCATAAGGCAAGCAAAAGCCGCCATGGAAAAAGATTGCGAAAGGCCATGGAACATGTTATAATCATAAACATAAACGATACGAACCATCCTGTATTGATAGAGAGGAGCCTTATCATGGACGAAAAAGTGAAGGAACTGCTGGAAAAGGCAAAGCTGACCGCCGGTCTGGCTGCCGACGGTGCCGTGAAGGCTGCCGGTGCGGTCTCTCAGAAGGGTACCCAGCTGGTGGAAAAGACCAAGCGCAGCTTCCAGGTGTTTGACCTGAACAACGAAGTGGAACTGCTGATGCGTGAGATCGGCCGTATGATCTATCTGACCCATACCGGCGCCGAGACCGATGAGGCCGCGCTGGAGGCCAAGCTGGCCGAGATCGACGAAAAGTATGCCCAGATCGCCGAGATCAAGGCTGTGCAGGAGGCCGAAAAGACCACCACCGTCTGTCCTGTCTGCGGCAAGGCCTGTGACAAGACCGACCTGTACTGCCGCGTCTGCGGCGAAAAGCTGCAGTAACAACCAACTGACAAAAGCGCAGGGGAAGGGCTCTCCTGCGCTTTGTATTCGGAAAGGAGCCGCTATGTTACCGTTTGCCTGTTACGAAGAAAGCGCCGCCGCCATCCGGGCGAAGATGGGGGATTTTCAGCCTCAGGTGCTGCTGATCCTGGGCTCCGGCCTGGGCTTTTTGGGAGATGAAGTAGAAAACCCCATCGCCATTGATTATGGCGACATTCCCCATTTCAAGGTGTCCACCGCCCCCGACCACAAGGGCCGGCTGGTGCTGGGCAAGCTCCAGGGGGTGGATGTGGCCGTCATGCAGGGCCGCATGCACTATTACGAGGGCTATACCCCCGAGGAGGTGGCCTATCCCGTGCGGGTGGCCAAGCTGCTGGGCGTGCACACCATGATCGTCACCAACGCCGCCGGCGCCATCAACACCGGATTCCAGGTGGGCGACCTGATGCTCATCGAGGATCACATCCGCATCATGGGCGAAAGTCCCCTGCGGGGCGAAAACCTGCCGGAGTTCGGCCTGCGCTTCTGCGACATGACCACCACCTACGACCCCGATCTGCGGAAGATGGCCCTGGAAAAGGCCAGATCCATGGGCCTGTCGGTGCAGCAGGGCGTGTATTTCTATTTCCCCGGTCCCCAGTTTGAGACCCCGGCCGAGATCCGGATGGCCCGTATCATGGGCGGCGACGCCGCCGGTATGTCCACCGTGTACGAGGCCACCACCGCCAACCACTGCGGCATCCGCACCCTGGGCATCTCGCTGATGACCAATATGGCCGCCGGCATCCTCAACCAGAAGCTGTCCGGTGAAGAGGTCAACGAGGCCGCCGCCCGGGCACGGGATAGCTTTTCTGCCCTGGTGCGGGCCTGTCTGCCCGAACTTGTAAAGTAAGGAGATTCACCATGCTGGATACACTGATCAAACACGTTACCGCCGTCACCATGGATGACGAGCAGCATATTTACACCAACGCCTTCATTGGCATCAAGGACGGCAAGATCACCTATGTGGGCAAGATCGAACCCGATGAGGCCGCCGAAAAGGTCATCGACGGCACGGGCATGCTGGCCATGCCCGGTCTGGTGAATACCCATTCCCACGCCGCCATGGCGCTGATGCGGGGCTATGCCGATGATTACGCCCTGCAGGAGTGGCTCAACGACCACGTGTTCCCCGTAGAGGGACGCCTCACCGGCCGGGACATCTACTGGGCCATGCTGTGGGCCCAGGCGGAAATGCTGGCCACCGGCACCATCGCTTATACCGATATGTATATGCAGCTGCCCTCCATGGCTCAGGCTGCCGTGGACGGCGGCCTGTACGCCAACATCTCCAACGGTGCCATGTGCTTCAATCCCGACGGCTACAATTTTGAGACCGACGGCGTCACGGCCCAGAATCTGGAGGTTCTGGAAAAGTTCCACGGCGCCGATGACAGCCGTGTCAAGCTGGACGTTTCCATCCATGCCGAATATACCAGTTTCCCCGGCCTGTGGCAGGATTTCGCCCGGTTCGCCAAGGAAAAGGGTCTGAATATGCACATCCACCTGTCCGAGACCCGCTCCGAACATGAAAACTGCGTGGCAAAGTACGGCAAGACCCCCACCGCCATCCTGGCGGAAAACGGCGTCTTTGACACCCGTGCCACCGCCGCCCACTGCGTCTGGGTCACCGAAGAGGACATGGAGATCCTGAAGGAAAAGAACGTCACCGTGGCCCACAATCCGGTGAGCAATCTGAAGCTGGCCTCGGGCATCGCCCCCGTGGCAAAAATGTTTGAAAAGGGCGTCCGGGTGGCTCTGGGCACCGACGGCGTCTGCTCCAACAACAACCACGATCTGTTTGAGGAGATCAAGCTGGCGGCCCTGCTGCAGAAGGGCGTCAACTACGATCCCCGTCTGATGCCCGCCTACCGGGCCCTGTGGATGGCCACCCGTGCCGGTGCCTTTGCCCAGGGGCGGGAAAACCAGATCGGCCAGCTGACCGCCGGCTTTGATGCCAGCCTCATTCTGGTGGATACCGAAAAGCCTGGCCTGTACCCGGTGCACAACCCGGTGTCTACCCTGGCCTATTCCGTCCGGGGCGGCGACGTGTCCCTCACCATGATCCGGGGCAAGGTGCTCTACGAAAACGGCAAATACTACGGTCTGGACGTGGAAAAGATCCGGGAGAAGCTGTTCCCCATTCTGCATCGCATTTTTAACGCATAAATATGGTGTCATCCAAGCAAAAGGAGGACACCGGTTTGAGCAGGCAAAAAAACAGGAGCTTTTTCGGCGGCACCCTGGTGCTGATGCTTTCGGGCATCCTGGTAAAGGTCATCGGCGCCTTTTTCTCCATTCCGCTGGCAAATCTTTACGGTGCCGACGGAAATGACATTTTTATCAGCGCATACTATGTCTATACCGCCATGTATGTGATCTCCTCCGCCGGTTTGCCGGTGGCGGTGTCCAAGATGGTGTCCGAGGCCCGGGCCCTGGGCCGGGGCAGGGAAGTGCGCGCCATCGCCCGGGTGACGGTGATCACCTTCCTCATCCTGGGCTCGGTGCTGACTTTGGCCATGATGCTGCTGGTGGACCAAATTTGCCTGTTCATCGGCGGCAGCTGCCGCTATGCCATTCTGGCGGTGGCCCCCACCATCTTCTTCACCTGTATCGTGTCGGCCGTCCGGGGTTATTTCCAGGGCATGTCCAACATGATCCCCACCGCCGTTTCCCAGATCATCGAGGCCATGGGCAAGCTGCTTTTCGGACTGGGCCTGGCCCGGTATCTGATGGGCGCCGGCTACACCCTGGACATCGTGGTGGCGGGCGCCATCGGCGGCGTCACCTTGGGTACGGTGTTTTCCGCTCTGTTTTCCATCCTGTATGCCCTGCGGCATCGGGAGGAAGTGGATCTGCCCGACAGCGGCCCCTGCCGCCCCACCGGAGAGATCCTCAAGAATCTGGTGAAACTGGCGGTGCCCATTACGGTGGGGGCGTCGGTGTTCAGCGTCAGCGCCTTGATCGACACCTTTATGGTGAAGCTGCGGCTGCAGGAAGGTTGTTTTATGACCGACGCGGCGGCGGGATACACCTACGGCGCTTACGGTTATGCTGTGAAGCTGTTTAACTTGCCATTGACGCTGGTGACAGCTATCGGCGTCAGTCTGATCCCGGCCATCAGCGGGGCTTTGGCCCTTCGTGACCGGCAAAAGACGGTGGGCCTCACCGAGAGCGCCTTCCGCCTCACCGGCCTGCTGGCCTTCCCCTGCGCGGTGGGTCTGGCGGCCATTCCCCAGCCCATTCTGGAGGTTTTGTTCGTGGGCCAGCCCGAGGCCTGTGCCCTGGCGGCGCCCCTTTTGCGGCTGCTGGCCCCGGCGGTATTCTTCGCCGGCATGGTGTCGGTGAGCAACCCGGTGCTCCAGGCCATGGGCAGGGTGGACCTGCCGGTGGTGGCCATGGGCGCCGGTGCTGCGGTGAAGATCGCCTGCAACTATGTGCTGGTGGGCCTGCCCGATGTGGGTATCCACGGCGCGCCCATCAGTACCACCCTGTGTTATCTGACCATTCTGCTGATCAACCTGTGGAATATCCGCCGGCTGAAGGTGCCCTTCTCCCTGACCCGCTCCTTTGCCCGGCCCCTGCTGTCGGCTGTGGTGATGGGCATTTTCGTGCTGCTGATCTGGCCGCCCCTGTCGGGTATGCTGTCCGGCGGACGGCTGGTGAGCCTTCTGGCGGTGCTGCTGACGGTGGCGCTGGCGGCGGTGATTTATCTGCTGATGCTGGTGGCTGCAAAGGCCCTGCCCCGGGAGGATATCCTGATGCTTCCAAAAGGCGAAAAAATCGCAAAAATCTTGAGAATTCGATGATTTGGCATTGCCAAGGGGATGAAAATATGGTAGATTTAAAAAAGGAAACTTATGGGTTTGAAGACCTGCGTGAGATCATGGAATATCTTCGCCGTCCGGAGGATGGCTGCCCCTGGGACGCCGCCCAGACCCATGCCAGTATCCGCAAGAATTTCCTGGAAGAAGCCTATGAAGTTTGTGAGGCCATTGACCGGAGCGACAACGCCCTTCTGTGCGAAGAGCTGGGGGACACCCTGTTTCAGGTGGTGTTCCATACCCGCATCGCTGAGGAGGAGGGTGCTTTTACCATGGACGATGTGACCTCGGGCATCTGCAAAAAGATGATCGAGCGGCATCCCCATGTGTTCGGCTGCCACGAAAAGCTGGAAAAACCCGAGGACACCTTCAACGTGTGGGATGCGGTCAAGGCCCAGGAAAAGAGCCAAAAGACCTATACCGACGCCATGAATGACGTTGCAAAAACCTTGCCTGCCCTGATGTACGCCGAAAAAGTCCAGGGGCGGGCAAAAAAATCGGGTTTTGACTGGCCCGCGGTGTCGGGCGCCATGGACAAGGTGCGGGAAGAAGCCGCCGAGCTCCAGGCGTGCATCGACAAGGGCGAGGACATCCAGGAAGAGCTGGGCGATCTGCTGTTCGCCGCCGTCAACGTGGCAAGAATGCAGGACGTAGACCCGGAAGAGGCCCTGCTGCGGGCCACCCAGAAGTTTATGCGGCGCTTTGCCCTGGTGGAGCAGATGGGCGGGGAGGCTCTCCGCACCATGTCCATCGAGGAGATGACCGCCCTGTGATGCAAGGCCAAAGAACAAACGCGATAAACGGGAGACCGTTTTGATAAAAGGATATTATAAAATGGAGGAATATACCAATGAACAAGACTGAACTGGTTGCTGCTATCGCAGAGAAGACCGACCTGACCAAGAAGGACGCCGAACTGGCTCTGACCGCTGTTGTGGAATCCATCACCGAAGCTCTGGTGAAGGGTGACAAGGTCCAGCTGAT
This sequence comes from Clostridia bacterium, assembly GCA_017521295.1. Lineage (GTDB taxonomy): Bacteria > Bacillota > Clostridia > Oscillospirales > Butyricicoccaceae > UBA4644. The sequence goes on from JAFXDF010000022.1 coordinate 15,171, forward strand.
CGGCTTTGGCTCTTTTGAAGTGAAGAACCGCGCTGCCCGCGTTGGCCGCAACCCCAAGACCAAGGAAGCCATCGAGATCGCCGCTTCCAAGTACCCTGTTTTCAAGGCCGGCAAGGCTCTGAAGGACAAGGTCGCCGAGTAAGAACCACTGCGGGGCCGCGAGAGCGGCCCCGTTTTTGTTTGGAGGAACACCATGCGTTTGGATAAATATCTGAAAGTGGCCCGTCTCATCAAGCGCCGCACGGTGGCAAACGATGCCTGTGACGGCGACCGGGTCACCGTCAACGGCCGGGAGGCCAAGGCCTCCTACCAGGTGAAGGTGGGCGACGTGATCGGCATCACCTTCGGCAACC
>JAFXDF010000023.1 GCA_017521295.1 Clostridia bacterium
CCTCAAATCTTTTTAGAAAAGCTCAAACTTGGCTTATCAATACTGTTCGAAAAATACTTTTCAAACTCAAATTAATTTCAGGGTTCCTTGTCTTCTTGGTGTTGTTTAATTTACAAAGTGCTTTTGTTTTGCGCTGTCATCGAGGCGGTTTTTCGACCCGCTCTCTCGAGCGCTTGTTTATAATACCACGCCGCATCCCATTTGTCAACACTTTTTTTCAAAAAAATTAGATTTTTTTGAAGTTCTCCAAACTGTATTCACAGCTTCTGTGTTTTCTGTGGAAATTCCGCATTTTGAATACATCGCGTTTACATTTGATGCATTTTGTGCAGAAACTTGCCCCACAAATCGGCGAGTCTGAACCGTATTATATACCCTTTCTCTTCACAAATCAAGGAAATTTCTTTTTCTGTGAAAGAAAAATCTTTTGCGATTTCCGCAAGCTCTTCTTCACACACACCGGCGCAAAGGGGCGGATAAACCACGCACCACCAGTTCCGCCCGGCCCCTTCCCCGATCACCACACGCACCGCATCGTAATAGCCGGCGGGCAGGGAGAAGGTCTCGTAGCGCCGGGTGTCGAACCAGGATTTCTCCCGGCTGACCTTTACGCTGTAATCATAGCCCTGATCCACCACCGTTTGCTGTGCCGCCTGCTGCATATTATATAATAATGTGTCATTGATTTCGCCGGCTCCTTCGGCAGCTGCCAGCACGACATCGCGGACAGCCAGCTTGAGCAGTTGGTCCTCTTCCCGGTCGGAATTGGCCAGTACATGCAGGCGCACCAGCTTGTCTGCCAGCCGATTTTGCGCGCGAATGGGCACGCTGCACATAAGCACTGCCACAACCAGCGAAACCGCCAGCGCCACTTCCCAACGTTTCAATCTCATAAGTTCACCGCTTTCCTTGTAATGATCTCAGTATTCCCGGTTATTTGGAAAATCATTCCGCCGGCGCATGGTTTTTTCCGGTTCGGGCAAACTAACGCAAAAAGCACAAGAGGTGGACCCATGAGTAAAAAGATCCGATTGATTCGTCTGACCGTTCTTTCTCTGGCTGTCATTTGTCTGGTTTTGTCATTTTTGCCCGCCCGGGCAGCCACCTATCGGCAGGGCAGCCAGGGCAGCGCCGTGCGCACCATCCAGACCAAACTCAAGCGGTGGGGATATTACACTGGCAGTGTGGATGGCATTTACGGCAGCAAAACGGTGCAGGCGGTGAAATATTTCCAACGGCAGAACGGACTGCCTGCCGACGGGATCTGCGGCGAGAAAACGCTGGCGGCATTGGGCATGACCGCCTCGGGCGGCAGCGGCTCTTCCGCATCGGCCAGTCGGGACGATGACTTTGTTCTGCTGTGCCGCATGATTTCGGCCGAGGCCCGGGGCGAACCCTATACCGGGCAAGTGGCGGTGGGCGCGGTGATCCTCAACCGGGTGAAGCACCCCTCCTTCCCCAACACGGTGGCGGGCGTGCTATTCCAGCCGGGGGCATTCAGTCCGGTGGCAGACGGCCAATTTTATGCGGTGTCCATCACCGACAGCGCCCGGCGGGCGGCTCAGGACGCCCTCAACGGCTGGGACCCCACCGGCGGGGCCATTTATTTTTACAACCCGGCCAAAAGCACCAGCAAGTGGATCTTTTCCCGCCCGGTGGTGCTGACTATCGGTGAGCACGTGTTTGCAAAATGAAAAAGCGGCCGAAAGGCCGCTTTTATATATTATATAATAATGTGTACTACTCTGTCACATTTTCCAGGATGGTGAACGTGCCCTTATCGCAGTCGATCTCGGCCATGGCACCCATGGGAATGAGGCCGCTGGGAACATTGTGGCCGAAGCTGGCGTTGGCCAGCACGGGCAGATCCTCCCGTCCGAACTCCCGGAGAACCTCCAGGGTCACCCGGTTGAGCATTTCGTGTTCGACCCGGCCGCCCAGGGGCTTGCCCATCAGCAAGCCGGAGATGTTTCGAAACCAGCCTTTTTCGCCGTAATGGCGCAGTCTGGTACGGTACTTTTCTTCCGAGGGCGTGCCGCACACCTCATAAAAGAGGATGGAGCCATCAAAGGCCTCGGCAGGCGGATCCAGCTCATTTCCCTCAAAGTCGGGGAACACCTCGAAGCAGCCGCCGATGAGGGTGCCCCGGGCCACGCCGCTCCGCAGGCATTCATAGCCCCAGTCGGGCACATAGGTGTGCCGCGCGTCGGGATCGTTCCAGGGCAGATCTCCCTGCGCATAGCAGTCGGAGGGCTCGATCCCGCCCACTGCCTCGTTGGAAAACAGCATCCGGCGGATGATGTTTTCGGTATACGGCATCATTTTCCCCGGTTCGGCAAAGTCATTGAGCACATGAGCGCCGTAAAAACTGGAAATTCCGGCCTTCATACAGATGAAATCGGTGGTGGTGCCGTCGGAATAGCCGGTGAAGATCTTGGGGTTGTCACGGATCAGGTCAAAGTCGATATAGGGCAGCATACGTACGCTGTCGCTGCCGCCGATCACGTTGAAAATCGCCTTGATGGACGGGTCGGCAAAGGCAGCCATCAAGTCCTCGGCCCGCTTTTCCGGATGGTCACTGACATATTGGGTGGGCGCCAGGGTATGAGGCATTTCCACCACTTCCAGGCCGAACAGTTCCTCCATGCGGCGCTTTCCCAGTTCATACCGCCAACGGATGTCGGGATCGCCCGCGGCGCCCCAGGACAGACTGACGGTGGCCACCTTGTCGCCGGGCTGCAGGTGCTTTGGTTTTTGCAGTTTCAACATGGAACATCATCCTTTCTTTCACTCATCATACCACCAAAGGCAAAAAAAGGCCACCCTTTCGGCCGGTTTGCCTTTAACGTTTTATTTGCGGAGGTAAACTTTTTTCGTAACGCCTAATATTTTTCTTTACTTTTTGGACTGGTTATGGTAGAATACCTTGTACATGTCCGGGCACTTAGTGAAAGGGTTTTTGCGGCAGCGCCGCCATGTTCCTCATGCCTTCACTCAGACCTTGGATAAACTATTTTATTAGGAGGAATACCCCAATGATCCAGAAGGAAATCAAGACCGCTACCATCGAGAAGAGCCGCCTGCATGAGACCGATACCGGTTCTCCCGAGGTTCAGATCGCCATCCTGACCGCTCGCATCAACGAGCTGAACGAGCATCTGAAGGTCCACAAGAACGACAAGCACAGCCAGCGTGGCCTGCTGAAGATGGTCGGCCAGCGCCGCCGTCTGCTGGCTTACCTGCAGCGCAAGGACATCGAGCGCTATCGTGCTGCTGTCGCTGCCAACGGTCTGCGTAAGTAATTGTGATCAGAAGGGGGACGCGATTTGCGCCCCCCTTCGCTCCATCCAAAAGCAAACGAAAGAACCCCAAAATCATCCGGCAGCGCCATTAGCAGTTGAAGGTATGCGAAAGCCGTTTTTACACATTATTATATAAAGTGTATTTTCGCACAGCTTCAAATGCTAAGGGTCGCGCCTGGATACGAAATTATGAAAGGTAGGTACCCACAATGGTAAAGCATGCAACTTTCCCCCAGCACCGCGTTTACGAAACCACGCTGGGCGGCCGTCCCCTCAAGGTTGAGCTGGGCAAGATGGCCGGCCTGGCAAACGGTTCCGCTCTGGTGTCTTTTGGCGACACCACCGTTCTGACCTGCGTCACCATGGCCAAGGCTCCCCGCGACGGCATCGACTTCTTCCCCCTGAGCGTGGATTATGAAGAGAAGCTGTACGCCGTGGGCCGCATCCCCGGCAGCTTCATGCGCCGCGAGGGCCGTCCCGGCGAGAAGGCCATCCTGACCTCCCGTATGATCGACCGCCAGATCCGCCCCTTCTTCCCCTCCGATATGCGCAACGACGTGTGCGTCAACTGCACCGTCATGAGCGTGGAGCATGACAACTCTCCCGAGGTGGCCGCTATGATCGGTGCTTCCATCGCCCTGTCCGTGTCCGACATTCCCTGGAAGGGCCCCATCGCCGGTATTATGATGGGCTACACCGAGGAAGAGGGCTATATCGTCTGCCCCAACAGCGAGCAGCGTGAGAAGTCCGTCCTGCAGCTGACCGTTGCCGGCTCTATGGAGAAGGTGGTCATGATCGAGGCCGGCGCCGACCAGTTCCCCGATGACATGATGCTGACTGCCATCAAGAAAGGTCACGAAGTCATCCAGGATCTGATCATGTTCATCCGCAACATCAAGGCCGAAAACTTCAAGGAGCCCGCTGTTTATCCCAGCATGAAGGTCTCCGACGAGATGTTCGAGGCTGTTAAGGGCTACGCCATGAACGCTGTCAAGGAAGCCGTCGACACCGACGACAAGACCGTCCGTGACGCCCGCATCGACGCCATCACCGCCGATGTGAACGAGCACTTTGCCGACGTCTATCCCGACTCCGCCGCCGAGCTGGGCGAGTGCATGTACAAGCTGCAGAAGTACGTTGTCCGCCGTCTGATCCTGGACGAGGGCAAGCGTGTTGACGGCCGCTCTCTGACCGATGTCCGTCCTCTGGCTTCCGAAGTCGGCGTGATTCCCCGTGTTCACGGTTCCGGTATGTTCACCCGCGGCCAGACCCAGGTCCTGACCATCTGCACGCTGGGCACCCTGCGTGACGCTCAGGAGCTGGATACCACCTGGGAAGAGACCGAGAAGCGCTATATGCACCATTACAACTTCCCCAGCTACTCTGTTGGCGAAGCCCGCCCCTCCCGCAGCCCCGGCCGTCGTGAGATCGGCCACGGCGCTCTGGCCGAGAAGGCTCTGGTGCCCGTGCTGCCCTCCACCGAGGAGTTCCCCTACGCCATCCGTACCGTTTCCGAGGTCCTGTCCTCCAACGGTTCCACTTCCCAGGGTTCCATCTGCGGCAGCACCCTGGCTCTGATGGACGCCGGTGTGCCCATCAAGGCTCCCGTTGCCGGTATCTCCTGCGGTCTGGTGACCGAGGGCGACCGCCACATCACCTTCACCGATATCCAGGGCATCGAGGACTTCTTCGGTGACATGGACTTCAAGGTGGGCGGCACCAAGAAGGGCATCACCGCCATCCAGGTCGACATCAAGAACGACGGTCTGACCTATCAGATCATCGAAGAGGCTTTCGAAAAGACCCGCACTGCCCGTCTGGAGATCCTGGACGAGATCATGCTGCCCGCCATTGCCGAGCCTCGTCCCGAAGTCAGCCCCTACGCTCCCAAGATGCTGAAGATCATGATCAACCCCGACAAGATCCGCGAAGTCATCGGTAAGGGCGGCGCTGTGATCCAGAAGATCACCGCCGAGACCAACACCAAGATCGACATCGAGGACGACGGTACCGTCTGCATCGCCGCGGTCAACGCCGCCGACGGTGAGAAGGCCCGCCAGATGATCGAAGCCATCGCCAAGGATCCCGAGGTTGGCGATCTGTACTTCGGTAAGGTCACCCGCATCATGAACTTCGGCGCCTTCGTGGAGATCGCTCCCGGCAAGGAAGGTCTGATCCGCATCAACCATCTGGATACCCGCTTTGTGGAGAAGGTGGAAGACGTCCTGAACATCGGCGACGAGACCTGGTGCAAGGTCATCGAGATCGACGAGAAGGGCCGCATCAACCTGTCCCGTAAGCAGGCTCTGAAGGAAATGGCTGAGAAGGCCGAATAATTTCCGCAAAACATCACAAACTCACAAGGGCAGGCTCGGCCTGCCCTTGTTTTTACCGAAAAAGAGGTGTGTTTCCATGGTAGAAAAAATCATTCTGGACAATGGTGTCCGTGTCCTCCACGAAAAGCTGGAGCACGTGCGCTCCTGCGCTCTGGGCGTCTGGGTGGAGAACGGCAGCTGCCACGAGCCCGACGAGCTGGCGGGCATTTCCCACTATATCGAGCACATGATGTTCAAGGGCACCGAGAGCCGCACGGCTGCCGATCTGGCCAAGGCCTTTGACGCCATCGGTGGCCAGGTGAACGCCTTTACCACCAAGGAGCACACCTGTTACTACGCCCGCACCCTGGACACCCATGTGCAAAAGGCCGCCGAACTGCTGTGCGACATGGTGCTGCACTCGGCCTTCCGCCCCGAGGACGTGGATCTGGAGCGGGGCGTCATCCTGGAAGAGATCGGCATGTACGAGGACACCCCCGAAGATCTGGTGTCCGAGATTTTGTCGGCCGCCGTCTATCCCAGCCAGCCTCTGGGCCGTCCCATTCTGGGCACTCAGGGCATCCTGCAGCACATCGACTCCGACGCGCTGAAGGACTACCGCAGCAAGCAGTATGTGGGCGAAAACACCATCATCTCCCTGTGCGGCAGCTTTTCCGACGCCGATCTGAAGGCGGTGTGCGAGGCCTTTTCCGCCCTGCCCGCAGGTGCGCCCCGGGAAATGCCCCAGGCTACCTACCGCAAGGCGGTGGTGGTGAAGAAAAAGGACATCGAGCAGAACCATCTGCTGCTGGTGTTCCCCGGCCTGTATGCCAACCATCCCGACCGGTACGTGCTGGCCGCCCTCAACAACATTCTGGGTGCCGGTATGAGCAGCCGCCTGTTCCAGCGGGTGCGTGAGCGCTCCGGCCTGTGCTATTCCATCTACAGCTTCACCAGCCTGTACCAGAACACCGGCGTGCTGGGCATCTATGTTGCCTTGGGCCGCGAGACCCAGGAGGACGCCCTCCGCATGATCCGGGAGGAACTGGAGCTGTTCCGGGATGAAGGCGTCACCCAGGAGGAGCTTTCCCGCACCAAGGAGCAGCTGAAAACCACCCTGCTCATGTCGCTGGAGAGCACCAACTCCCGCATGTCCTCCATGGCCCGCAACGAGATGATCTTCGGCCACGCCCAGAGCCCCGAAGAGGCGGTGGAAAAGCTGGAGCAGGTCACGGTGGAGGATGTGCACCGTCTGGCAAAGGAGCTGCTGGATTTTGATCAGATGTCCTTTTCCGCCGTGGGCAATGTGTCCCAGCCGGAGGAATACCAGGCGCTGTTCCGCTGATTTTATCAAAAAGCCCCCAACCGGGGGCTTTTTCTTGCTTTTTGGGCTATTTTTTGCTATCCTCATCCCATAGGAGATGAGCGTATGTACCACAAACGAGATAACTTCCCGGCGCGGTCTTTCTGACGACGCCCGCCGGTTGTACCCCCTTTGTCGTCACAGGCCGCGCCCTTTCGGCCATTTTTCACCAATAAAGGAGCAAATTTGATATGAATTCCGAGAAATTAAGAGAACAATGGCTGGCCGAAGAGGCCATCGCCCACATCCACGGCTGGGATTTTTCCCATCTGGAGGGACGCTGGGAGGATGAGGAAACCCTTCCCTGGGATTATCGGACAGAGGTACTGGCCGCCCTGCGGCCCGACAGCCGGATCCTGGACATGGACACCGGCGGCGGCGAATTTTTGCTGTCGCTGAACCATCCCCATCATCTGACGGCCGCCATTGAAAACTATCCCCCCAATGTGGAGCTGTGCCGGGAGACCCTGCTGCCCCTGGGCATCGACTTCCAGGCGGCGGCCGCCGACGGGCCTCTGCCCTTCCCCGACGATTCCTTCGACCTGGTGCTCAACCGCCACGGCAGCTTTGACCCCAAAGAGGTGTTCCGGGTGCTCAAGCCCGGCGGGTTGTTCCTCACCCAGCAGGTGGGCGAGGACAACGACCGGGAACTGGTGGAGCTTGTCCTGCCGGGGCTGAAAAAGCCCTACGGCGGCTGGAGCATGGCTCCGGTGGCCGGAAGTCTCACCGACGCCGGCTTTGCCCTGGAAAAGCAGGACGAGGCCTTTACCCCCCTCCGCTTTTTCGACACCGGCGCCCTGGTGTGGTTTGCCCGCATCATTGAATGGGAGTTCCCCGGCTTTTCGGTGGAGCGCTGCTTTGACCGGCTGCTGGAGGTGGAGCAGACCATCGCCCAAAAAGGCCAGGTTTCCGGCCGGGCCCACCGCTTCCTGCTGAAGGCCCGCAAGCCCCTTGGCGAAGTAATTTTCCGGGAGGCCAGCGAAACCGACTTGGATGGCGTCATGGCCCTGTACCGCAGCTGCACCGCCTTCTCCCATACCCACGGCAACGACAGTTGGAGCGAGGAATACCCCTGCCGGGAGTTTGCCGAAGAGGACCTTGCCAACCGCGGCCTGTTCGTTCTGGAACACGCCGGCGAGATCGTCGGCGCCATTTCGCTTCTGGCCGAGGATGACTGGGACGAGCTGCCGGTGTGGCAGGGCGACGCCTCCTGCAATCTGTCCCGCCTGGGCATCAAGCCCCAGCTGCAAAAGCTCCATCTGGCAGAGCGCATGATGGAGGAGATTTCCCGTGTGGCCCGTGCGCGGGGCTTCCGTTCCACCCGCCACGGCTCTCTGGTTACCAACGTGGCCAGCAACCGGCTGTATGAACGGATGGGCTATCAAAACCGGGGCCGGGTCTCCATGTACGGTCATGATTTTCACTGTTTCGAACGTATCCTGTAATCTGCCCAAGGGCGGCCTTTCGGCCGCCCTTTTTCATTTTTCCTGCAGTTTCCGGTACTTTTCCCGGGTGGCGGCGCCGCCCCGCAGGTGGCGCTCCCGCTTGTTTTCCTCCAGCACCGTCCGCACCTGCTCGTACAGGCTGCGGTCGATCCAATAGAGCCGGGAGGTCACGTCCTTATGGACGCTGGATTTGCTTACGCCGAACTTTTTTGCCACCGCCCGGACGGTGGCCTTGTGTTCTACAATATAATTGCCCAGTTCACAGGCACGGTCTTCCATGGTCTCTGTCAACGCACACACGCCCCTCTGTTTGCCGCATTTGCTACATGGTATGTTTTCGGTAAAGAAGTTATGAATTTTCCGGCAATCTTCGAAAAAGGTGTTGACAATCGATTATCCCACAGATATACTATTGCTACAATCTGAGGGAGTAGTTCCCGCACCGTTCGGTGCGTTCCCGGTCAACAACTTGGCGTGGCTGTGCCACCCTGGCCTGGATATTGAGAACCAGACTCATGAAGTGTTTTTGCGCTTCATGGGTCTTTTTTTATACTCGTTTGGTAATAATTTTAATATACACAGAAAGGAAAGATCACTTATGATGAACCCCTATTGCCAAGAGTTTCAGGACGTTCTGAAGGCTGTAGACTCCTCCGCTGAAGGTCTGTCTTCCCAGCAGGCCCAGGAGCGTCTTGCCAAGTACGGCCCCAACAAGCTGAAAGAAGCCGAAAAGCCCACCCTGTTCCAGCGCTTTGTGGCACAGCTCAAGGACCCCATGCTGATCATTCTGCTGGTTGCCGCCGCCGTCAGCGCTCTCACCGGTATGCTGTCCGGCGAGCCCGAATGGGCCGAAGTCATTATCATTCTGGCCGTTGTTCTGCTGAATGCCGTTCTGGGCGTCATTCAGGAGAGCAAGGCCGAAGCCGCCATTGAGGCTCTGCAGTCCATGACCGCCGCCACCTGTAAGGTCCTCCGGGACGGCAAGATGGTTGTCCTGCGCTCTACCGAGCTGGTTCCCGGCGACGTGGTCCTGCTGGAGGCCGGCGACGCCGTCCCCGCCGACGGCCGTATCATCGAGAACGCCTCTCTGCAGATCGAGGAAGCTGCCCTGACCGGTGAGTCTGTCCCCGTGTACAAGGCGCTGGCCGCCCTGAACCTGTCCGCCGGCCAGGACGAAGTCCCCCTGGGCGACCGCAAGAACATGTGCTACATGGGCTCCACCGTGGTTTACGGCCGCGGCAAGGCGGTCATCATCTCCACCGGCATGGATACTGAAATGGGCAAGATCGCCGGCGCTCTGGCTGCCACCGAGCAGGAGGAGACTCCCCTGCAGCGCAAGCTGGACGCTCTGGGCACCCTGCTGTCCAAGCTGGTCCTGGGCATCTGCGTGTTCATCTTTGCTTTTAACCTGTTTATGGCCCGTGACCAGCTGGGCGAGGCCGGTCACACCCTGAGCGTCATTCTGGAGACCTTCATGGTGGCCGTTTCTCTGGCCGTTGCCGCCATCCCCGAGGGTCTGGCTACCGTGGTCACCGTGGTTCTGTCCATCGGCGTCACCAAGATGAGCCAGCGCAACGCCGTCATCCGCCGTCTGACCGCCGTGGAGACCCTGGGCTGCACCCAGGTCATCTGCTCCGACAAGACCGGCACCCTCACCCAGAACAAGATGACCGTGGTGGATCATCTGGGCGAGACCAATCTGGTCGCCACCGCCATGGCCCTGTGCTCTGACGCCAATCTGAACGCCGAAAACCAGGCCGAAGGCGAGCCCACCGAGTGCGCCCTGGTGAACTTTGCCTATTCTGTCGGTCTGAAAAAGCAGGATCTGGAAAAGGCCACCCCCCGTGTGGACGAGGCTCCCTTCGATTCCGGCCGCAAGATGATGTCCACCATCCACGATCTGGGCGACGCCTATGTGCAGTACACCAAGGGCGGCCCCGACGTGATCCTCTCCCGCTGCAGCCATTACTATGAAAACGGCGAGATCAAGCCTCTCACCGACGAAAAGCAGCACCAGATCATGGCCGCCAACAAGGCCATGGCCGACAAGGCCCTGCGTGTTCTGGCCGTGGCCAAGCGCGACTGGAGCGAAAAGCCCACCGACAACACCCCTGCCTATCTGGAGCAGGATCTGGTCTTTCTGGGTCTGACCGGTATGATCGACCCCGTCCGCCCCGAGGTCAAGGCCGCCATTGAGGAGTGCCGCTCGGCCGGCATCCGGGCCGTGATGATCACCGGCGACCACAAGGACACCGCCGTTGCCATCGCCAAGGAGCTGGGCATCATCACCGACGCTTCTCAGGCCATCACCGGCGCCGAGCTGAACGATATCCCCGACGAGGAGATCGACGAGGCTGTCAAGAAGTACGGCGTTTACGCCCGTGTCCAGCCCGAACACAAGACCCGCATCGTCAACGCCTGGAAGGCCAACGACGCCATCACCGCCATGACCGGCGACGGCGTCAACGACGCCCCCTCCATCAAGTCTGCCGATATCGGCGTGGGTATGGGCATCACCGGCACCGACGTTACCAAGAACGTTGCCGACATGGTCCTGGCCGACGACAACTTCGCCACCATCGTTTCCGCCGTTGGCGAGGGCCGCCGCATCTACGACAACATCCGCAAGGCCATCCAGTTCCTGCTGGCCTCCAACATGTCCGAGGTTCTGGGCGTGTTTATCTCCACCCTGATGGGCTTCACCCTGCTGAACCCCGTCCATCTGCTGTTCATCAACCTGGTCACCGACTGTTTCCCCGCCCTGGCTCTGGGTATGGAAGAGGCCGAGCCCGACACCATGCAGCGTCCTCCCCGCGATTCCAAGGAGGGCATCTTTGCCGGCGGCCTGTTCTTTGACATCGCCTACCAGGGCGTTCTGGTCACCCTGCTGACCATCGCCGCCTATATCATCGGCCACAGCATCGAGGTGGGTCACTTCGCCATGCCTCACGGCGTTTCCGAGGACGGCATGACCATGGCCTTTTTGACCATGTCCATGTGCGAGATCTTCCACGCCTTCAACCTGCGCTCTCAGCGGAAGTCGGTCTTCAGCCTGAAGAGCAAAAACAAGATCCTGTGGGCCGCTATGGTGGGCTCCCTGGTTCTGACCACCCTGCTGCTGGAGGTCCCCTTCCTGGCCAACGCCTTCGGCTTCACCCCCATCGGCCTGACCGAGTACTGTGTGGCCATCCTGCTGGCCCTGCTGGTCATCCCCGTCGTGGAGACCGTCAAGTTCTTCCAGCGCAAGGCTGCCAAGTAAATTGCCCCAGCACCAAAAACCGCCCCGGCCGGGGCGGTTTTCTTTTTTGCATATCTTGTCCGCGGTGGGCATAGGCTTGTACAAACCTTTGACTGGGAGTGAGCCTATGCACCCGACCGACACCACTTACGGCCTGCGGCAGCAGCAAGCCGACGAACTGCTGAAAAGCGGCCTTGGAAACCGCCTTTCCGCCCGAAAGCGGACAGGTTTTTTCTCCAAACTGCTGTCCAACCTCAGCGACCCCATCATCAAAATTCTGCTGGCAGCCCTGTGCGTCAACCTACTGTTTCTGTTCCGGGGCGAGGGCTGGTTCGAGACGGCAGGCATCGCTCTGGCCATCCTCACCGCCTCCCTGATCTCTACCCTGTCGGAATACAGCAGCGAAAGCGCCTTTGTCCGTATGCAGCAGGAGGCCGCCCGGGCCACCTGCCGGGTGCGGCGGGACGGCATGCTGCGGGAGATCCCCACCGAAGAGCTGGTGGAGGGAGACATCGTCTGTTTGGAGGCCGGGGAAGGCATCCCTGCCGACGGCTGGCTGCGCCGGGGCGATCTGTACTGTGACCAGGCTGCCCTGTCGGGGGAAAGCCGGGAGACCCGCAAGGAGGGCGCCCTGCTGCCCGAGGAGCCGGTGCGCTGGGACACCGACCACCGGCAGCTGTTGTTCCGGGGCAGCAGTGTCACCCACGGGGAAGGGATCATGCAGGTTTTGCGCTGCGGCGACCGCACCCTGCTGGGCAGCATGGCCCTTTCGCTCCAGGAGGAGCCCCGGGAAAGTCCACTGAAGGTGCGTTTGGGTGCCCTGGCCCGGTCCATGAGCCGGGTGGGCTACGGGGCGGCGGCCCTGGTGGCGGTGGCCGATCTCTTCCACCGGTTGGTGATGGACAACAGCTTTTTGCCCTCGCTGATTCTGGCCGAGCTGTCCCATCTGCCCGCCCTGCTGGAGCTGCTGCTCCACGCCGCCACCCTGGCCCTCAGCGTGGTCATCGTGGCGGTGCCCGAAGGGCTTCCCATGATGATCACCGTGGTACTTTCCCGGTCCATGGTACGTATGCAAAAGGACCAGGTGATGGTGCGCAAGCTCACCGGCATCGAAACGGCAGGCAGCCTGTCTCTGCTGTTCACCGACAAGACCGGCACCCTCACCCGGGGACGGCTGACGGTGGAGGGGCTGCTCACCGGGGATGGCCGGGTGCTTTCGCCCCGGGATCTGCCGGAGGAGGGAGCGTTGTGGCAGGCCCTTCGGGAAAGCTGTCTGCTGAACACCGGCGCTCAATGGGGCGCAAAGACCCCCATGGGGGGCAACGCCACCGACCGGGCTCTGCTGGAGCTGGCCGGGCGGGAGCCGGTGTCCGCCATCCGCACCCGGTATGTGCCCTTTGACTCGGCAAAGAAGTTTTCGGCCTGTACCCTGTCTGGCGGAGCCTTTCCGGGCTATCTCAAGGGCGCCCCCGAGCTGCTCCTGCCCCGGTGCGGCCGATGGCTGAGCCGGGAGGGGGTGCAGCCGCTGGACGCCGCCGCTTTGGAGGCTGCCTGGCAGCAGCAGGCCGCCCACGGCATGCGGGTGGTATGCCTGTGCGCCGGCACAGCCGAAAGCGACCGGCTGCTGCTGTTGGGTCTGGCCCTCATCCGGGACAGTCTGCGCCCGGAGGCAGCAGCGGCGGTGCGGCGCATCCAGAACGCCGGGGTACAGGTGGTGATGGTCACCGGCGACAGCCCGGACACCGCAAAGGCCATCGCCCAAAAGGCCGGACTTTTACGGGGCGGCGGGCAGCTGCTCACCTCGGCCGACCTTTCCAAAATGACCGACCGGCAGGTGCAGGAGCTGCTGCCTCAGCTGCGTGTGGTGGCCCGGGCTCTCCCCACCGACAAAAGCCGCCTGGTGCGTCTGGCACAAAACGCCGGGTTCGTGGTTGGCATGACCGGCGACGGCATCAACGACGCCCCCGCCCTCAAGCTGGCCGATGTGGGCTTTGCCATGGGCAGCGGCACCCGGGTGGCCAAGGAGGCCGGCGACATCCTCATTCTGGACGACAACATAGCCTCCATCGGCCGGGCCATTCTCTACGGACGGACGGTGTTCCGCTCCATCCAGCGGTTCATCGTGTTCCAGCTGACCATGAACCTGGCGGCGGTGGGAGTCTCCATCCTGGGTCCCTTTCTGGGAGTGGAGACCCCGGTGACGGTGATCCAGATGCTGTGGATCAACATCATTATGGACACCCTGGCCGGGCTGGCCTATGCCGGCGAGCCGCCCATGGACCGCTATCTGGAGGAGCCCCCAAAGCCCCGGGAGGCGCCGGTGCTCACCCGGAGCATGGCGGTACACATCGGCGGACTGGCTCTATACATGACCGCCCTGTGCGCCACCTTTCTGAAGCTGCCGGTTTTTCGGGCGCGCTTTGGCGGAGAAGATGGGGCTTTTTTGACGGCATTTTTTGCGCTTTTCGTGTTTTCCGGGCTGTTTTCGGCCTTTTGCGCCCGGTGCGAGGGCATGAACTTGCTGCGGGGGCTGGGCAAAAACCGCTCCTTTCTGTTCATCATGACCCTGTGCGCCGGGGTACAGGTGCTGCTGCTTTATGTGGGCGGGCCGCTGTTCCGCACACAGCCCCTGCCGCCCCGCACGCTGGCCGAAGTGATCCTGCTTTCAGCCACCGTGATCCCTGCCGACCTGCTGCGCAAACTGGCCTGGCGGAAATAAAAAAAGACGGTCTTTCGACCGTCTTTTTTGCTGTTTATGCGGTTTTCAATTCTTTTGCGGCATCCTCGGCGGCCCAGTTGGCCTTGCAGCGCTCCCGCCACTTGCTCTTGTAATAATAGGTCAGCTGCAGCGCCGAACACATGGCCCAGCCGGCAGGATAGCCCAGGCCCACGAACCAGGGATTGTTCAGAGCGGGGAACTGGGTGCCGATGGCCAGATAGATCTGTCGGAACAGCACGAAGGAGAACAGCATGATGACCATGGGGGCCTTGGCGTCGCCCGCGCCGCGCAGAGCGCCGGCGTAGATCTGGTTGAAGCAGATGATGAGATAGAATGGCGAGATCAGGCGGATAAAGGTCTTGCCGTATTCCAGAACGGCCGGATCGTCGTTGAAGATCTTGATCAGCGGCACGCAGAAGATGAACACCAGGGTGATCAGAATGCCGGTGACCACAATGGACAGCGTAACGGCGGTGCGGATGCCCTTTTCGGTGCGTTCCAGATCCCTGTGGCCGATGTTCTGGCCAACAAAGGTGGTGGAGGCCATGGAGATGCTCTGCATGGGCAGCAGGATGAACTGGTCGATGCGGTGATAGCAGCTCCAGCCGGCCACGCAGTTGGTGCCGAAGGAGTTGATATAGCTCTGGACAAACACGTTAGAGAAGGAGGTCAGCGCCTGCTGCAGGCCGGAGGGCAGGCCCACCCGGATAATGCTTTTCACCATGGCAGGATAGATGCGCAGCTTGGAGGGCTGGAACCGGTGCACATCATGGGTGCGGTACAGGGTGAGGTAAATGAGGGCGGCAGAGGCGAACTGAGCGATGATGGTGGCCAGGGCCACGCCTTTCACGCCCATGTGGAACACCAGCACGAAGAGCAGGTCCAGCACGATGTTGACGCAGGAGCTGAATATGAGGAAGTACAGAGGCCGGCGGCTGTCGCCCACGGCGCGCAGGATACCCGAGCCCATGTTGTACAGCATCAGGCCGGAAATGCCGCCGAAGTAGATCTGCAGATAGGCCTTGGCTTCCACGAACACGTCCTGGGGAGTCTTCATCAGCGTCAGCATAATGGGGGCCAGGAAAATGCCCACCAGCGTGCCCACAATGCCGATGATCAGGGTCAGGGAAATGGTGGTGTGCACCGCCTTGTGGACACCTTCGGGGTCCTTTGCGCCGAAGCGCTGGGAGATGACGACGCCGGCACCCACCGACACACCGGAGAAAAAGCCCACCAGCATATTGATGATAGAGGTGGTGGAGCCCACGGCGGCCAGGGCCTGCTTGCTGACGAACTGGCCCACTACGATGGAGTCCACGGTGTTATAAAGCTGCTGGAACAGGTTGCCCACCATCAACGGCAGGGCAAAGGCCAACAGGTGTTTCCAGATGACACCCTGGGTCATATCCCGGGTCTTTTTGCGCGGCGCAGCCACGGCTGGATCCCCTCTTTCTGTCAATTCATTGATATCGCAACTATTTTACTCCTTTTTCAGACTTCTTGCAACCCTTTATGCAAAAGTCCGTTTTATCGGACAGATTTGGCGGTATGCTGTACCCAGAAAGAAACTTCAGGGAGGGCTTACCGTGAATCAAACCATCAACCGTTTTGCAAACCTGCTGCAGTGGGCAGGGGTTTTCCTGGTATTTCTGGCCGCCATGCGTGCCGACGGCGGACTGGGCTTTTGGCTGACGCCCGCCCTGGCGGGCACCGTGCTTGCGGCAGTGGGTCTGGGGCTCTGGTGGCTGTGTTCGGACAAGGGCCGGGCCTTCCGCCGCCGCACCTTCGGCGAGCCTGCTCCCGCCCCCGCATCCCCTTGCCGGGAGACCGTCATCCCCTTCCCCAAGGCCGGATAACAGAAAGCGCCCCGGGCCAATGGCGGGTGCTCGTAAAACAGTTAACAGGTACAGCGGATCATACCGCTGTACCTGTTGTATATTCGGCCAAATTATGATAGCGTATAATCAATTAAACAAACTTGAATTTGTAGGTATGTAAAGTCATGTTGCGGAAATGTAAAGTTGACGCGGTGGTGTTTTTGCGTACTTTTTCTTATAATGAAGTCATCACAGCCAAGGAGGTTTTACTATGACATTGTCAGAAAAAATAGTTAGCCTTAGGAAGGCGCATAGATGGTCACAGGAAGATTTCGCAGAAAAACTGAATGTTTCTCGGCAGGCAATCAGTCGTTGGGAAAATGGAACCGCACTGCCTGATGCACAAAATGTATTGCAGATCAGTAAACTGTTCGGAGTTACAACAGATTATCTGTTGAATGATGATTATGAAAGTGACAAGG
>JAFXDF010000002.1 GCA_017521295.1 Clostridia bacterium
CGCACTGCGGGCAGATGTGCCTGCACCGACGGCGGTTAAGACGCCAGGGCTTTATCCTGCTTCCTCGTTCGTCCTCGGAAGTTGCTCAAAAGCGGCCCAATTTCGGGCGGTTTTCGGTACCCCTATCCACGCTCTACCGCATCTGAAAAAGCGGATACGGCGGCGCACAGCGGGCGACACGGTGCTTTCGCGCAGGTCTATGATGATGGGAAACGGCGGCGTAGTTTGCAGGAGCTTTTCAGCCTGCCGTTCGATTTCTTCGATGTCTATTGGTGTTTCAGAATCCAGTGCTTCACTTACCAGAGTTGCATACACGGCATCGGTGATCTCTTTGCACCGTGCTGCGTATGCCCGTTCACGCTTACTCAGATTGCACCGGTTTTTATCCGCGAGGTACATTCTGAACTGATCGATGTCGTGGAGCGGTGTATCGAAGACGGTGTTCCAGAACTTTTTGACGTACTTCAGATACGTACCTGTGCGTTTGAGATGGAGCATCGGATTGCGGTCGATCAAAATGCTGACGATGTTAAACTCCAATCTGATCACCGCCTTCCACAGATAGCGCTGCCGGGTGGAACTCTACACCTTTCTTCTCTGCCAGTGCCTGAGCTTTTTGAATGTCAGCGGTACGCTGGAGCGCTGCCATCTGACGTTCATGGTAGAGGTCGATGGCGTTCTGGATCGGCAGGATGGTGTACCTGAGACAGCCGTTACGCTTGCGGCCATCTCTTGTAACGATCTCCGTGCGTTCGGTACGGATGAGACCGTGTTCCTCCAGTGCTGCAACGTACTTTGCAACCGTATTCACAGAGAGACCGAGTTTATTTGCGATGGTCGGATAACTTGCGAGACACTGGTAGGTACGTCGGTTTTCAATACGCATCAAGTATGCGTAGATATCAATTTCGATATGGTGCAGTTCCAAATCGAAGACTGCATTGGGCACCGGGAAATAATTACGGACCGAGTCCTTTTTCACATAGGGAGTGTTGATCATTCCTGTACCCCTTTCGTGTGAGCGGAGATCCACTTCCGCAGTTCTTCTTTCGGAACGACAATGCGTTTGCCGATCCGCAGAGAGGGAAAGTCATCTTCCTGGATGAGTTCGTAGATGGTGGAGTCCGAGACTCCCATGAGATCGACGAGCTGCTTCACGCTCAACAGCAGGGGCAGTTCGTCATAGCTGGTATAAATGCTTTTCTTCAAATAGCGGGTTACCTCCTGTGTAGCTTAGTTGGGTAGAGCGTATTTAGTTTTATGTGGCTGCGCGAATCTTGGGTATCACCTCCCGCAAAATAGAAGATTATATTTTCTATTTCAATTTTCTAGCAAGAATATAGCACGCGCCTTGCAAATTGTAAATAGATGTGGTACGATATATTTGCAATTCTCTATTTTTCAAATATCAATCTTCTAATTTTAAAAATTTTCTGGTGATTTTATGTTTGAGTTTAAAGCGTATATTTGGGACAATCAGGTTTACATCGGTGATCGGGCATATAAGACAAACGAGATTCTAAATGAATGCCTAAATGAAATCGGCCCGGCACAGGAACTGCTTCGGTGGCTTCGTGATTTGAATAAGCTTCTCTCGCTGGTGCAGATTCTCGATGATGATTATGAAAAAGAAAAGAATTATGATGAGCACGTACAGTATGCGCAGAGGTTGTTCTATAACATTGGCAATACGTTAAAGCACTTGCCGCCATATAACCAGCTTTCTATTAGAACCAAACTTGATGAGCCTCTTTTGTTTGACTGTTTGAATGCCAATTACGATCGTTGGGAAACCGGTGCTGGTGATATGAAATCTGATTTGGATTTTGCAAATGAGTTTGGTTTCATGCAGCGGAGCAAATCAGGTAAATACAGTTTCTATGTGCAGCGTTTTCAACCGGCCCCTGACGATGTGATGAATTGTGAAGATAATCCCTTCATCTTTGAAGACTTGAATAAAGCAGTGAAGGAAATCTTTGACTTATACATAGCCGTACTGAAGGATTTTCTCCGTGTAAAGCTTGCTTACACCGAATTTCTGGATAAATACATTCACAGTGAAAGTAAATTCCTCAGCGACGCCGAAATCGCCAATCGTTTTATTAAGTACGCCAAAGATTCTGAACGAAAGCATGACTACGAGAGGTTGATTTCCTCCAGTTCTATGAAGATGGGCCATGAAGTCTACCGCAGACCGGACGGCAAAGCAAAACTCTGTGAGGTGTACACGTTTGACAGTTTGGGTGCTTTTCTGTATTTTGATTTCTTCCGCGGGCTGAGCCAGAGCTATATCCCCAAGCGATGTGACAACTGCGGGATGTATTTCTTACTGGAGGCCGGCAAGTACAGCAGCTATTGTGAGCGCCCGTTGGAAGATGACCCCGAAAAGACTTGCCGCGATGTGGGTGCCAGAAAGAAATACGGCGATAAATGCAAGACTGACCCTGTCTGGCTGGCCTATAACCGCGCTTACAAAACGCACTATGCCCGCTACATGAAAAAGAAAATGACCATTGCTGAGTTCGAGCAATGGTCACGGCAGGCGATAGAATGGAGAAATCAAGCAGAGACAGGAGAGTTGGAACAGGCAGAATATGAACGCCTGCTGAAAAAATAAAGAAGCAGAAGGACAATCCAGACAGGACTTGTTCTTCTGCTTTTTCTTTGACTATAGTATTGCAACGCATTCCGAAAGACTGGACCAATGGCAACCATTCATTACTGCATACCCACATCCGTTTTGAGGCTGCCACTCGTAGCGGCTTTTGTGCTCTTCCGGGAACAGATACTCCATGATGGCGGCAATGACGCCACCGTGGGCAACAAGAACGGTATCCTCACGGATCTCCGAAAAGGCTTCCAGAACACGCTTTCGCATCTGCTCACCACTTTCGCCCCCCGGCGGGACGTTACGCTCATTATCTCCTGAAATCCATGCCCGATATTCGGGCAGATCCTTCAGTTCCTCATAACCGCGCAGTTCAAAGGCGCCGAAGTCCACTTCCCGGAAACGGTGGTCTTCTTCAAAAGGCACGTTCCCGAACAGGATGCGCAGGGTCTCATTGGCCCGCCTCATACCGCTGGTGAGAAAACGGACATTTGGAATGTCATAGTGCAGTTTCTGCAGCTCTTTTCTGCCCTTTTCGCTAAGCGGCAGATCAGTGTTGCCGCAGTAAAGGTGTTTTTCGTTAGCCTCGGTCTTGCCGTGGCGGATCAAATAAACCGTCATTTCAGCCGCTGCTCCAATCCGCAGAAGATGCGGCTGACGCGCTGGGCCTCCCGGCTGAGATACTGAGCCAGTCGGCCGGTCTTCTGCCGCCATATACGTTCTTCCGGGCTGAGCGGCACCACGCCGCAGGACATATCCCGGAGAATCACGATGCTGTTCTGCCACCGTTCCCGGTGAGCTTCAAAATAACCGATTGGGTCGGGATGATAAAGCGCAAACTCCTCCACGCTGTAAATACACCGCTTGGAAAAGTCGATTTCTCCATTGGTGCAGATAAAAACATCCGCATCTGTGATACCAAAGGTCTCTTTTGCAAAATCCAGCTTACCCTGCCAGACGCCGCCAATGATCAAAACCATACGTCCTTCCTCCTTACAGAAGTGCATACACCGCCACGGCGCACAGTTCTCCCAACGTTAGTGCATAACCGGAAATGTCGCCGTTCATCCCCTCCAGCGAGCGATAGCCACGGCGAAGCGCCAGGCCATAGCCTGCGAGACATCCCAGCAATGCAAAGCCGTATTTGCCGCACAGCAGAAAGCCAGCCGTCACAAAGACACACAGCAAAAGTGCGGTCACGATCAGATGAGAAGTCTGCTTTTCCCGGTTGGCGTACTGGCTGGTGGACATGGGCTTCAGCCCGGTCACCGCCAAAACAGAGCAGCACCGGCTCACCGCCGGAACAAACAGCAGAATGAGGCTGTCGGCCTCATCCGCCGCAGAGGAAAACAGGGCGAACTGGGCCACCACCAGCAGCACAAGATTGATAACAGCAAAACTCCCTACGTGGGAGTCTTTCAAAATCTCACGCCGCCGCTCCAGATCCCGCCAGGACTTCACCGCATCGGTAACATCCATGAAGCCGTCCAGATGGAGAAATCCGGTGACCAGATAAGGATAGACCGCCAAAATCAGGCCCGTAACAAGGGTGGGCAACGCAAAAAGACGGCAAATCTGTGCCAGGATCACCCAAATCAGGCCGATCTCCAATCCAACCAGCGGCAGAAACAGCAGCATCTTTCCTCTGGCCTGTTCATCCCATACCTTCCAGGGACAGGGAATGGCGCAGAACATACTCTGACACATGGCAAAGGCATGAAGGTAGGTTTTCATAACGGCAGTTCCCCCTTGTGTACGAAATGTTGACCGGCGGACACTTCCACCACCGTGTCGCACCTTTTGGCAAGACGACGGTCGGCATCGGCCAGCGCCTTGCGATAAGCCTCGGTGCTTTCGGAATACCGCCGGGCATCGGCATAAATATAGTCGCTGACGAACACCGCGTGCTTCACCGCCCCGGCAAACTCCACCAGACGGTCAGCACAGCGCTGCGCGGCGGCAAGATCCATCTCATAATTCTTTTCCGCCGGGAACATGGCATTTTGCATCAGCGCCGTGACGCTGTCCACCAGGAATGTTCCTTTCCTGTCGGCGGTTTTCAGACAGGCCATGATATCGGTGAAACATTCCACCGTTTCAAAGCCCATGCCTTCCCGATCGGCAATATGACGGCGAATACGCTCATCATCTTCGAAGCCGGTGGAGATCATGGTGGCCACGTAATAGTGCTTTCCGCCGTTAGCCAGTGCCACCGCCAGATCCTGGGCCAGAGAGGATTTCCCGCTTTTAGCGCCGCCCGAGATAAAGAATGTCATTTGGCGCCCTCCACGGTGAACTTGTCCCCCTCCCGGATCTCCTTCAGATAGCCGTCATCAATGCCTGCCTGGTCAAAGGTGGCCATGTCGTTGATAATGGCGCAAGCGGCACGCAGAACTTCAAAGGCCAGCGGGCAGCCGCTGCCCTCGCCCAGACGCATTCCCAGCAGGAACAACGGTTTCAGCCCCATAGCATCCATGGACAGCCTGTAGCCGATCTCATACGAGGCGTGACTGGGAATGAAATACTGTACCGCACGGGGACACAGACGGCAAGCGCACAGGGCGGCAACGGCGGAAATAAAGCCGTCGATGACCACCGGGCGGCGGGTAATGGCACAACCGAGGAAGGCTCCGCACATGGCGGCAAGATCAAAGCCGCCCACCTTTGCCAGCACATCCACCACATCGTTTTTATCGGGTTTATTGTTCTTGATGGCCGTCTTGATGACGACTTTTTTCTTTTGGAAACTTTCATCAGTGATGCCGCCGCCACGGCCGGTGACTGCCTCCACATCGGCGTCCAGCAGCACCGCCAGCACGGCAGACGAGGTTGTGGTGTTTCCGATGCCCATTTCACCGATGCCAAGTACATCGGCCTCTGTCTCCATGGCCAGGGTAATGCCGGTGAGAATGGCCTGTTCGGCCTGCTCCCGGGTCATGGCAGGGCCTTGAACGATATTCCGGGTGCCGTAAGCAATCTTGCGGTTGAGGACACGGGGTTCGATGATGTCTGCGTTGACACCCACATCGCAGACGGTGATGCCGCAGCCGAAGTGCTTACACAGCACCGAAGCGCCGGTCTTGGCACGGGTCAGGTTAACGGTCTGCTGAAGGGTGACGCTCTGCGGCGCGCTGGACACACCCTCCTCCACCACGCCGTTGTCGGCAGCGAACACCAGAAGGTGTTTCTTTTCCGTCCGGTTATACACCCGGCCGGTGATGCCTGCCAATTGGACAGACAGTTCCTCCAGCCGTCCCAGACTGCCCGGCGGCTTGGCCAGCTGCGCCTGTCGGCGGCGTGCCTTGTCCATTGCCTCTTCATCCAGCGGTTTGATCTGCGAAATGTAATCTTTCAGCTCCATTTTGATTCCTCACTTGTCAGCAATCGGTTGTCCGCCAGCCATTTCACCGACGGGCCGTCCTCCATCAGTTCCAGCGTAAAGGTGGCATTGGGACACAGTTCTTCCGCGCGACGCAAAAATTCTGTCATGGGGATGGTTCCCTCAAACAGGGCACTGTGGCGGTCGGCGGTGCCGTCGTTGTTATGGATATGAAAATGGCTGATCCACGGTGCACAGGTTTCCAGCCACTCCATGACGGAAACTTTGGAATAGGCGTTGACGTGTCCGATGTCCAGACACATCCGCAGGCGCGGATCATTTACACCCTTCAGGATGTCCGACAGCCATGTGGGATCGGTTTCCAGTACGTTTTCCAGCACCAACTCCACCCCGGGATCTTGTTGTAAAAAATCCTTCCAGAACAGGATGGACTGCTCCACATACCATACCGGATAATAGATCCAGGGATTGTAACCGCCGTGGACAATGACTTTTCGTGCTCCGTAGTTTTTCGCCAAAGCAATGGCCTGCCGGAAACGGTCAGCTGCCAGTTCCCTTGCTTTGGGATCGATGGCGCAGGGAAACAGTTCGTTGAAAGGAGCGTGCAGCAGCAGGCTGCCGACGCCCCTGATCGCTTCCTGTACCGTCCTGTCCACCGCGGGAAACTTCCGATCCATGTTCCACGCGGTGCAAAACTCGGCGATCTCCAGATTAAGGTCCCAACTCCGCGCGGTTTCCGCCGCGTCGGACGCAATGGTGGAGAGATAGATCTTTTCTTTACGAATCATGTTCCAACACCCTGATCAGCGCACAGGTATCCCCATCCAGCACAAACGCGGCTGCGGTTTTCCCTTGAACGGAAACTGCTTTTTCCGCGACAGTCCCGGGCTCCCACGAAAGGTCACTTCGCGTAATCACCTGACAGTCTGCCATTTGACCGGTTTCATGATAGCCCGCCACGATGATCAGCAGATTCTCCGGAACGGCAGCCATCGACAGCAGGCAGCTCTCCCGCCCGGTCCGCTCCAGTTTGCAGGACTGCCACAGGTACTCCTGCGGCGTGATGTCTGCGGCTTCCAGCCAGCGTCCATAATACACACTGTTTGGATCCCGTTCTTCCAGAACGTAATCGTCCACATAATGCCAGACGATCTCGTCTCCGTCTTTCAGCGCCCGGTTCGTCAGCCCCACACCGGGATGATCTCCGTTGATGGTGTACATCCACCCGGAGTTGCTTCCGTTGTCGAACTCGCCCAGCCAATATCCGCCGAGAACGGCGGGGGCCTGAACAGCTTCCACGTAACCGGACGCGGCACCTTTTTGTTTCATTCCGTGCTCCTCGATTGCCGTCAGAAATACATCCCCTACGGTAGCCCCGGCTTCCACCGTGTATAAAGTGGTGGGGATCCATGTTACATACTCGCCGTGGCCGATGACCCCGCCTTCGTGAAAGGTATCACCGATCAGACGGAAACTCACCGTGATCTCTGACGAGTCTGATGCCGCGGCAAAGGTTGCCGGCATTGTCTGCACAAACAGCAGAGCAGCCATCAAAAACGGTATCATTTTTCGAAATTGCGGTTTCATAAACGCTCACCATTTTCCTTTTACTCCACCAGACCGTACTTGGTTTTGATCCGGTCCAGTTTTTCCAGCATGGGCTCGGCGGCAAACCACAAAAAGATCCATGTCGCCGCGGCGTGGACGCAATCCACCGGGAAGCCGGAGATATAGTAGGTCAGCACGGTGCCCCAGTTGAGGGTTCCCGCCCACATAAGGGCAGAAGCCGGGTTCATGATGCCGCCGTAAATCAGAATACAGGCCATCGCGCCGAAGATGCACAGGGACAGGCGGCTCCTGCGCAGCAGGCCCTTGCGGAACAATACCCCGGCCAGAAAACCGATGATGCCCATGGCGAACATCTGCCACGGCGTCCACGGACCCTGTGAAAACATCACGTTGGAGGCCAGCATGGTCATGGCGCCCACCAGAAATCCGGTCTCGCCGCCAAAGGCCACACCGGCGATGATGGTCACCGCCCACACCGGTTTAAACTCGGGCAGCATAAAGAAGGCGGCACGGCCTGCCACACCGATGGCGCACAGCACCGCAATGATCACCAGCTCCCGCGCCTGAGGCTTGCGGCTTTCAAACACCATAAAGAACGGCAGCATCATCTCCAGCATGATGAGCAGCGCGATCACCAGATACTTGCGGCCGCCCAGATAGGTCTCTCCCACAAACAAAGTCACGGGAATGAGCAGCAGGATGAGAACGGTTGCCGCCAGCGTCCGCTTGGACAGTTTGCGTTTGTCCTTGTCGGTCTGAATCTGATAGTCGGGTCGGTGGCTTTTACGGGAGACGCTGGCAGCAAAGGTGAACAATGCCGTTACAAAGGCACCGTACATTGGAAATTGATTTCTGGAAAGCTCGGTCAAACCACCGGCGTTAATCAGCTTGGTAAGATCGGACTCCAGCACGAAAAACAGAAAGATGGCGAGGGATGCAATACCGGAAACTGCAGCCAGCAGTTTTCGCCACTGCGGAAGGGGCGCAGGCTTCCAGTCGGCGCTCTCCACTTTTGGCGGCGGCAGCGCAAAATCATCCTCCGGCAGTTCGGGTGCAGGCGGCAAGTTTCCGCCGCAGATAGCGATCAGATCCTCCGGCGTGACCGCCTCCGTCTGAATGCTTCGCGCCATCCGGTTGGCAGAGGTGGTATAAAAACTGTTGCCCGAAAAAAAGGTTCTGGGCGTGCCCTCAGTGACGATGTTGCCGTCAAAGAACAGGGCGCAGCGGTGGACATACCGGGCGCAGAACTCGATATCGTGGCTCACCATGAGAATGGTGACGCCCCGGTGCAAAAGCACCTGCACGATCTCGGCAAAGACCTGCTTGAACTCGGCATCCAGCCCCTTGGTAGGCTCGTCCATCAGCAGGATCTGCGGATCCAGCAGCAGCACCTTGGCCAGCGCCGCCCGCTGCTGTTCACCGCCGGACAGGTCGTAGGGATGACGGTCCAGCAACTCGCCCAGACGGCACAGCTGCACCACACGGGCCACCCGCGCCTCCTGCTCGGATTTGGACAGTTTTCGACTCTTGAGAATCTCGAACAGATCCTCTCGCAGGGTCTTTTTCACGAACAGCGCCTGGGGATTCTGGGGCAGAACACCAACCGATCCGTTCATTTCCACCGTGCCGCGATAGGGCTTGCGCAGACCGGACAGCAGTTTCAGGCTGGTGGTCTTACCGGTGCCGTTGCCGCCCAGAAGGGCCACGAACTCACCCTTTTTCACCGTCAGCGACAGGCCCCGTACCACGTCGGGGGTATCTTTTTCATATTTGAACCATAGCTCGTCGGCTCGGATGACGATTTCCTCCGACAAAGAAGGAATATTCTCCTCCGGCAGCGCCTTGAGAGTGTGGTTGTCTGCAAAGTTGGTCAGCCAATCCCGGCCGTCGCGGACGGTGATGGGACAGGCATCGTGGTTGTTCACCGCTGCCCACACCCGCATGGCAGAGGGCATGGCCAGGAACATGGAATGGCCCTTATCTTTCAAAAGGGTTCCCACTTCGGCAGGAGTGCCGGTGCACAGCAGGCAGCCTTTGTCCATCACCGCTACCGTGGTGGCCAGCGGGAACACTTCCTCCAGTCGGTGTTCGGTGAGGATGATGGTGGTGCCCAGTTCCCGGTTGATTTTGCCGATGGTGGCAAGAAAATCGGACGCCGCGATGGGATCCAGCTGGCTCGTGGGCTCGTCCAGAATGAGTACCGATGGCTGCATGGCCATGATGGATGCCAGATTCAAAAGCTGCTTCTGCCCTCCGGAAAGCTGGGTCACATCTTTGTAGAACCAGTTTTCGATGCCGAAGAACGAGGCCATCTCGGCCACCCGTTTGCGGATGGTGGGGGTGTCATAACCCAGACTTTCCAGACCGAAAGCCAGTTCGTGCCACACCTTGTCGGTGACGATCTGGTTTTCCGGGCTTTGCTGGACGAAACCGATTTTGTAGGACTGTTCCCGATGGTCGATGCTGTCCAACGGACGGCCTTCAAACAGGATCTGGCCCGTTCGTCTGCCGTGGGGTGCCATCACGGTCTTCATCTGCCGCAGCAGAGTGGATTTTCCGCAGCCGGAAGGGCCGCAAAGCACCAAAAACTCGCCCGGATGTACGGAGAGGCTCAGATCACGGATGACAGGCTGCTCCTGTTCAGGATAGGTAAAGGTCAGGCTTCGCAGGTCAAACGTTTCCACTTTTGCACCTCCATTCGGTTCATAATGACGGGCGTCAGACACAGGGCCAGATAGACAAGCTGCAGGCTCACGGGAAAGGCGCCCGTCAGTTCACCGGAAATGATGGGATAATACCACCAGCGCAGACCGTCCAACGCCCAGCCGAGGATGATATAACCGCCGCAGAACAGCAGCCACAGCAGGGCCAGCTTGTCCCGACCGTCAAAACGGTAGATGGAAAAGGCGGTGCGCCCCGGCAGGCCATAGCCCCGGCTTTTCATACTGTCTGCCGTTTCGATGGCGTTTTCCAGTGACCAGGTCACCAGAATAGACAGGATGGTGATGCCGTTTTTTGTACGCTGGAGCAGACTGCCGTTGGCGGTATCCCGGCCAACACAGGACTGAGCCTCGGACACCACCTGCAGCTGTGCCTTGAACTTGGGCACGAACCGCAGGGTCATGGACAGCACCAGGCTCAGCGCCGGGATGACTCGCCCGAACAGATAGACGAACTTGTCCGACGTCATCACCGCCGAATAACAGGAAAACCAGGTGATGACCCCTGCCAGCATAAAGGCAGAGGCCACACCGTAGATCATGCTTTCCAGCGTCAGCGGGTTGCCGGAGGGCAAATAGGTCAGAATGGTAGCCCCCTCATGATTAAAGATCGGGTTGACTACCGCCGCGATCAGCATCATGGGCAGAATGGCCGTCAGGGAAAACCGAACGGCCTTGGTGCCGTTCAGACAGACCGAATAGGCCAGCGCAGACAGCAGCGAAATCGCCAGACTGACCGGGTGCATAAAGAACATGGTGAACACCAGCACCAGCACGAAATATAGAAAATTGATGATGGGATGGTAGGAAGAAAAGGCATCGCGGTTCCGCATGACGCGCACCCTCCGATCTTGAAAAATGAAACGTTACGGCTGCTGTCCTCCCATGGAGTTATCCCCCACATCGGAGCCCAGGTCACAGGTATAGACCCAGCAAACCACATCGCCGTCCTGTAGCGCATACCGGCTGCAGCCGTAGTTGGGGAACCAACCGTTGACATTGTACATCCAGCCGGACAATGGACCCACGTCAAACTCGTACAGGTTGCCGATGCCCTCGATATAGGCGGAGTTATACATGGGGGTGTCCATGTATTCCATATGGAGTTTGTTTTCTTTGCACACCCGCAGCAGCACGTCAAAGACGCTCTCGCCTTGGTAAAAAGTCATCGTGGTCTCGGGCAGCAGCCAGCCGTCGGCAGGTACCAACGGCTGCTTCTGTGCTTCCACCAGATCCATGTTGTCCAGAATGGTCGCGCAGGAGATGGACAGCGTGCAGGTATAGGTATTGTCGGTCACCTGCGCATTTTGAGGCTCCACCGGTTGGGGTTTGCCCTCTGGAACGGGATCGGTCTTGTACCGATCCTGTGTGCCCTCCGTGGCGGCAGGTGTTTCCACCGGCGGTTCTGTCTGCGGAGGCTGGACGTTATCCGTATTGGTGCCGCATCCCGACAGACACAAAAGCAGTGTCAGCAGCAGCACCAGCCAAAATCGTTTATATCGCATACCTTACTGTTCCCCCGCGATCTTCAGCAGATTATAGACCATTTGGGCCACCTCACACCGCAGAATGGCCTTGGTGGGCTGGATGGTTTTTTCCGCTTCCAGAATACCGGAATTATAGCAATAGGCCAGCGGTGTCTTGGCGTAGGAGGCTATCTTGGTGCTGTCAGAGAACTTGCCGAGGGCGGCATCCGTATTAGCCGCGGCGGTATTCAGGCCCAGCACCTTGGCGGCTCGCACCACCATGGTGGCTGCCTCCTGCCGGGTGATGGTGCCGTTGGGATTGAACTTGCCGTTGCCCACGCCGTTAACAATACCGTTGGAGTTGGCTGCGCCTACATAGCCGCTGTACCACAGGCCGGAAGGCACGTCGGAAAACACACGGCTCTCCAGAGGCTTGATACCCAAAGCCTTCACCACGATGGTGCAAAACTCGGCGCGGGTCATGGTTCGATTGGGGGCAAAGGTTCCGTTGCCGGTACCGTTGATGATCCCTTTCCCTGCCAGCTTTTCAATGGCCTGCTGATTCTTGTGTCCGACAATGTCGGAAAAGGTGACCTTACTGCTCATTTCATACAGGGCATCCTTGCCGTTTTCGGCCCGGTCAGCCGCCACAAGGGCGTAAAATGCCTGCTCGGTGGCCATGCCGTCATTGCTGCCGCCGGGCAAATGGGAGAAGCCCTTACCCTTGGTGTAATAAGTCAGCAAACTATCCATGGCGCTGTTGCCGTTTTTCACGAACCGACTATCTTCCAGATCGATCCCCAGAGTGCACAGCGCCACAAGGATCTGGGCGGTGGACTCACAGGTGGCTTCGCCGTAGGTGGAAAACCCGCCGTCGGCATTCTGATTTTTGGAGACCCATGCCAAGGCACGCTCAATGGCAGCTTTGACCTTGGGCTGATCCTGATAATTGGCCAGCGCCTGCAGAGCCATGCCGGTCATATCGGAATCGGTGGCATCGCCGGCAAGAGTCCAGCCGCCCTGCGGCAGTTCCTTTTCCAGAATGCAGTCGATATACTTTTGTCGCACCGAGCAGTCATAATTGCCGCTGTCCAGAGCAATGAGGGCCCAGATAGGGCCGTTGACCCCCTGCCAGACGGTCTTTTCATAATCATTCAGGGGCACGGTCAGATCATAGCCCGCCACATTGGTGGGATCCTTGCCGATGGCGGTCAGCGCCAGTACCACGCGGGAATATTCGGTATACTTCCGCTTGTGCAACACGCCGCCACAGGCTTTCACGTAATCCACTACGTTGTTGTAGTAAGTGTCATACCATTTTTGGGGCACATCCACTTCCGAACGGGCCAGGCCGATGACCGCCCATTCACCGCCGATGGAGGCAACGACAGGATTTGTCACATTTTTCTGCAGCCACTTTGCCGTGTCGGAAAGAGCATTGTTGGCGGAGGCCGCCGATACCGGCAGCATCACGGTAAATGCCAGTAAAGCCGTCAAAAGCAAAGCGGTTATTCTTCGAAAACGCAGCATTTTGCATCCTCCTTTGAAAAGCACTGTTGCCAGCCCCGATAATTCGGGGCTGGCACAGCGATATGATGGGATTAAGAGGTTATTTTACGATGTTTTCCACAAAGCGGTGGAAGATGGCGGCCACTTCGGCGCGGGTAGCGGTACCGGTGGGAGCCAGAGTGTTGTAGGTGCGGCCGTTGATCAGGCCCATAGCATTTGCCCAGGACATGGCCTCCTGCGCATAACTGCTGATCTTGGCAGCATCGGTATAGCCCTTCAGATCAGCACGGGCGGTGGTATCGTAACCGCAGTTCTGGGCGTAGCGGTACAGAATGGTAGCCATCTGTTCACGGGTCACATTGTCACCGGTTCCGAACTTGCCGTTATCGTAACCATTGACGATACCGTTTCTGGTGGCCCAGATAACGGCGTCGGTATACCACTGGTCGGCTGCCATATCGGCAAAGGCGCTGCCACCGTAAACAGTGGGCTGACCTTCCAGACGGTACAGCACGGTGACCAGCATAGCGCGGGTCATCGATGCACCGGGAGCAAAGGTGACTTCGTCAATACCGTTGAACAGGCCGTTGGACACGGCGAAATACACATCGTCATAGAACCACTCAGCTTCGGGAACATCCACAAAGTTCATCTGGAATGCGACATTCTGAGCGAAGACCACCTCGATGCGGGCATCCATGGCCAGATCCTTGTAGGTATAGGTCTCGATGGATCCCTTGTCTTTGCCGTCCACATAGACATTCTTGATGACCCAGCCTTCCGCAGGGGCGAAGGTGAACTTCACATCCTTGCCGATATGGGAATACTTCAGTTCGGGCTTGACTTCGCCCTTGCCCTCGATGGTGACGATCTTGTCCAGATTGCGCTTGACCCAGGTTTCGGGAGAGATATCATCAGCCTCCAGCCAGCGCTCATAATACTTGCTGCTGGGCTTGCGCTCTTCCAGCGTGTAGTCATCCACATAGTGCCAGATGACCTCGTCGCCGTCCTCCAGATCCTGTTCCTTCAGACCGTAGCCGGGATGGTAGCCGTTGATGGTGTACATCCAGCCGGAGTTGGGGCCGTTGTCAAACTCACCGATCCAGTAGCCGCCCAGAATGTCGGGAGCCTGGATGGACTCCACATAGTTCTTGGAAGCGCCCTTCTGGTTCAGGTCAAAGTCGTCAATGGCCTTGATGAACAGGTCGTAGATGGTACTGCCGGCAGGCATGTTGTACTCGGTGGTCTCGATCCAGGTGACGTATTCATCATGACCGGAAACGCCGTCATCATGCTTCCAGTCGCCGATCAGACGGAAGGTGACCTCCAGTTCGCCGGCTGCGGCCTCCTCCAGATCTTCCAGATATTCCTCCAGAAGTTCGTAAACCTCTTCTTCGAACCGTGCAGCCTTTACGGCTTCCAGTGCTTCTTCATACAGATCTTCGATCTTCTTCCAGGCCTGTTTGCTGTAATCATCCTCGTCCAGATCGTCAAAGAAGTACTCCAGCTCGTCCACTGCATCGTCAATGTGGGCTTTCAGATAAGTCTCAAACTGCTTAACCTTGTTCTGGAATGCGCGGTATTCGTCAGCAATCTCCAGTTTTTCAGCGGCGGTCAGCTTGCTGTAAGCCTTCTTAATGTCTGCGATGGCGTCGTAGGTTTCCTCGTCAGCCTTTTCGACTTCCAGCGCGTTCATGGCCTGTGCCACAGCCTGTGCGGAGGCCCCGGACTTGACAAAGATAGCTTCCAGAATAGCGATGCCGTTGGGCATGGTGAAGATAGCCTGATTGTTGGCGACGGTCAGTTCAGTATCATTCATGGTCAGCTTGCTCAGCTGATAACCGATGGCCGGTGCGGCGGTGACCGTGATGGTCTCGCCGGCAGCGGCAGAAGACTTGTTGACAGTGATGCTGCCGTTCTCGCAGGGCAGAATCTCTACACGGTTCAGCGACGCCAGATCACTCATGTCGTACAGACCGGTCTGACCGTTTTTATAACGGTTGTAGGCAACCATGGCATAGAAGGCCTGTTCGGTGGCCATGGTGTTATATCCGCTGCCTGCACCATGCTCGAACTGACCGTTGCCCAAATAAAAGGAGGAAAGCGCATCCACGGCGGAAATGCCGTTTTTGATGAAGCGGCTGTCGGTGTCAGGGTCAATACCCAGAGCGGTCAGAGCCACAATGACCTGAGCCACCGATTCACTGGTAGAAGCACCACCGCTGAGGAAACCTCCGTTGGCCTGCTGCTCCGTGGACAGGCAAACCAGTGCTTTGTCCACGGCAGCCTTGACCTGATCGTTGGTCTCATAATAAGGCGCCAGCGCAGTAATGGCCATACCGGTCATGTCGGAATCATAGGTGTCGCCGCTGAGAGCCCAGCCGCCGTCACTCTTCTGCTTGCTCAAGATCTCAGCAATCAGCGCATCCCGGCTAACATTGCCGGAAGGAATGGTATAATTGCCAGAATCAAAGGCGATCAGCGCCCAGATAGTGCCGTTGACACCCTGATTGCCGATGTAGGACATCTCATTCAGCCCGGAGAGCAGATTATGTCCGCCCACATTGGTAACATCCTTGCCAATTGCAGTCAGGGCTACAATCACGCGGGAATTTTCAGTGGATTTGCTTTCATGCAGACGGCCATTCTCGATATTCTGTGTCACATAAGAAACAACGTTGCCATAGTAGCTGTCGGCTACTGTATCGCCCGCGCGGACAAGACCGATGACCCTCCACTCGCCGTTGGTAGAACCTACGGTAGGTGTCGCCAGAGAAGCCAGATACGCTTTCGTTTCCTGGTACATATCCGCAAAGGAATTCGCTTCGCGTTTGAGGTGATCCAGTTCGGCTTCCGCTGCCGTTAGAGCACCCAGTTTCGTAACCAGAGCCTTCTGTGCATCGCTAAGGATATTATAGGCAATGCGTGCTGCGCGGATGGCCGCTTCATCTTCCAGGGTGACCGTGCCGATGGCTTCGATCTGATCGTCCACAGCCTTGGCGGTCGCCGCATCCTTTAATGCGGCAATGGCGGTCTCTGCCGCGGTCAGCTTGTTCAGGTTAAAGACCAAGTCCTTCTGCGCGGAGGTCAAATTCTCATACGCCTCACGGGCTGCGGCGATCTGTGTTTCCGCACCAAGGGTGATTTCTGCCGGGAGGGCTTCAATCAGGTCGTAGACAGCTTTCGCTGCCGCTGTATCCTGCTGTGCATCGCTGTTCGCTTTTTCCTCCACAGTCAGCAAAATCGCGCCGGGAGCGGAGCAGATCACCTCAGTATTCTTCGCGCCCTTCTGTCCGGCAACCGCGACGATATATTCGCCGGGTTCCAGTTCGACATCAAGGGTCAGAACACCGTTTGTGGTGGTACCCATTTTCGTCCATGTGGTCACGTCGCCGGTGGCCAGCGACTCGGTGGCGGTATACCAGATATCCAGAGCGGCATCTGCCACTGCATCGTAAGAGCCGCCGCCCATGCCGCCACCGGTGCGGCGGATTGTCAACGTCAAGGAGTCCCCCTGCTCCACAGAGGTCGTCACCTTGTCATTGGTGCCGGCAACCAGATACATAAAGCCGTTTGCGGGATCTTCATGTGCCTTCCAATCGGTAAAGTGGCCCACGGTGGCCACATCGCCGTCCTCCAGAATGATACGGTCGGAGGTTGCACCGGTGGTCGTGCCAGGATAATAGGGGTATTCGTAATTATAGAAGTACCGCAGGTTTTCATCATAGCCCCAGAAATCTGCCATATACAGCGATCCGGGTTCCTGGGTAGCGTTGAGCAACGTGGACATCAGATCCTGCTCATAGAGATACCCCTTACCTGCCTCGTCGGCATCCAGGCCGCAGTACAGGATCTCGGTAGCAACGATATACAGGTGCAGCAGGGTAGGCTTCTGATAACCGTCGCTGTTTTCTCCCAGTGCGTACTTCTCCAGGCCGTACAGCGACAGGTCAAACCAAGGCACCTCCACCTTTTGCAGCGCGGCTACGCCGCCGTCGCCCACAATAAATCCCGCGTCATGGGAAGCCGACAGATAGGCTGTCACTGTTTCGGCTTTAGCCTCACCGGTGACGGTGACGGTATGATCTGCCGTGACGTTTTCGATGGTATAAACACCGTTTTCGTCGGCTGTCAGAGCTTCACCATCCAACTTAACAGCGAAATCGTTGCCCTTACTGTATCCGAGGTTTGCCCGAACGGTGAACTTAAAGTCGTCCCCGCCCAACACCGTCGTGGAATAACCTTCCTGGGGAACAACGGCAAACGCCTTATTTTCAATGACCGAGATGTTGTATTTGTGCAGGAAACTGAACAGGGCAACGGGCTGCTGACTCTGCTCTCTCATCTCGGGTCCGATAGCCTTGCCGCCCTTGGAATTGACGGTATAACCGGTGACCGGGATTTTCAGAGACTTGGTACCGTCACTGTTTTCGGTGTAGGTAAAGGATGTTCCGCGAATGGTAGCAGAGGAGACCACATCAACACCGCTGATATCGGTGGTGTAGCCGCGAGCGGTAGTATCATCATCGCTATCTACCAGAATGTCAGTAATAGCCTTGAAGATGACCTCGACCCATTCGACAGCATTGGAAACCGTCACCTGATAATAGGGGACATTCTCATAAACACGGTAATTGAAACCCTCTCCTGCACCACCCAGATGGAAATCCTTGGTTTTCAGCTCAATCTCTTCGGATGTCAGCGTCCGATCACCCACCTTGATGGCTACAAAGGGATCCTCAAAGGGCTTTTCGACCACACCTTCCACCGTGATGGTCAAATCAGCGGAGACATTTTCCACGGTGTAGGAACCGTCCTCGTTGGCGGTCAGCACACTGCCGTTTGCTTTGACAGCAAAATTGCTGCCCTTCATATAGGTGTTGTCCAACTCGACGGTGAAGGTATAGTCCTGACCGCCGACAGCAGCCGTTGCGCCGTTGACGGTGTAGCCGGTGCCGGCGGGCAGGCTGACACTATGCGTGGTAATGCCATCCACCGTGACAACGATGGTCCAGCTGGCCGAACCGGAGTTAACTACTTCTGCCGTGATGATCTCGGTCAGACCACCAGCCAGCAGGTTTCTTGTAAAACTCTCGCCGGGAGTTAGGCTCGGTGGAAAGCCACCTCCTCTGGTAACGGTAAAATAAACCGGAGCCGAAGTTGCTGTACCCGGATCAAGCACAACATAGATAGTATTTCCCTCTGTGCGGGTACTCCTCACCTGCACATCGTCAATGGCAATCTCCGCAACATATCCGTAATTAACAGGCAGACTATTACCGGTATAAAGCACGGTTTTGGTAGCCTCTACGCCTTCAACCGTGATGACCAGATCGGAGGTGATGTTTTCATTGTCAACGATGCAGTTGTATACACCATTCACCAGTTCGTAATTGACCGTGACATCACCGTTATTGACCAGAATGGCAAAATCGTCATTGATTCTGTAACGTTCCTTGATGGTCACCGTGAAAGTATAGTCCTCATCGCTGTAAGCCATCTCCATACCCTCAAAGGTGATGCCGGGATTCGTGGGTTTGGTCACAACATATTCCACGCCGCTTGTGGCCTGCCAAGACAGGATGGGATAGGTATTGCCCTTGCGGAAGTAATCGCCCAGGGTTGCGACGAAATCAGCAGACTTCATCTCCGCCTCGGTCTTGGCGCGCTCATTCGTGTCACCGCCATCACTCAGATAATAAGAGTTGGTGACAGCGGGGCTGCCGTAGCCAACCAGAGCGTTGGTTCCCGCCGCACCGGTGTTATAGCAGTTTTCTATTGAGATATGTACTACAGAATATGTGCCTTTAACATCGCCGATCAGTCCACCGCTCTTGGTGCCGGTAATATTGCCCCAGTTAAAGCTGTTTGTAACATAGCTTTTATAGGCACTGTTGGTCGCATACGCAGAGCCAACCAGGCCTCCAACATTGGAAGCCCCCTGAATGGTGCCTTCATTGGCACACTGGTCAATGGTTATATTGCTATAATGATAACCTCTGAAATTCCTGTCAGAGTAACCAACAATACCGCCTACGTTATTCCCGCTGCCGGTGACGGTTGCGCGGTTGACGCACTTAATAATCCTCACGCCGTAGGCTTCGCCTGCGATTGCCGAAATCTTGCCATCGCCGCTGATGGTGCCGTCGATGATCACATTTTCGACGGTTGCATAGCTAGTGATCTTGTATTCGTCCGAGCCCCATTTGCCCCTCAGTACAGCAAACAAACCATTACTTGCGTTATCAAAGGTGATGGTATGACCCTGACCATCAAAGCTGAAGGCGGCATTGGAGCTGGTCATGGGTGTCCAGGTCTTGCCTGTAAGGTTAATATCTGCCGTCAGCACAGCGCTGAGATTGGTGTTGCCCTTGTTGACATACTTGGCAAAGGACAGAAGTTCTGCGGCAGTGCCAATCTGATAGACACCCTCAACCTGCTGAGGCATGTTGGGATCTACATAGTTGGGATTGAGGGCAGTTTCGCAGACCGTGCAGTATTCGGAATTGCCGTCCTCACCGTAAGTGTGGGTGGTGCGCTTTGCGATGGGTTCGGTTTTGGTGGCACCGCAGCCATCGACAGTACAAGTTTTTGTCAGCTCGCCTTCGCCTTTGCAGGTGGCTTCTTTGGTCACCTCGCCGCTGTTCCACTTATGGTAATTCGCAGAAGCAGCGATGATTTCCGTCTCGGTTTCATTGCAACCGTTTGTCTGACAGTCAAAAAACTTCTCACCGGCTGTCTGGCAGGTAGGCTCGGTAGTGACAGTGCCGCTGTCCCAGTTGTGGTCAGCAAGAGGTATCTCTTCGGTGGTGGTCTTGCCACAGCCGCTGATGGTGCAGTCCTTGGTCAGAATGCCGGGCTCCTGACAGGTGGCTTCCTTGGTCACTGTACCTGCGTTCCAAATACAAGTGTGCGCACCACCGGATGCAGCATATTCGAATTCGATGGCATAGAGAGGATTAAAAATTTCGTCAATGGTATAGAACAGCTTGCCGTCCGCAATCAGACTCGCAACATCCAGTTCAATAGCGGAAACACCTTCAGCAACGACCGTATATTCGGCCTGCTGTGTTCTGCCTTTA
>JAFXDF010000003.1 GCA_017521295.1 Clostridia bacterium
ACTGTTGTATCTATGCTTAAATTGCTGCCGGAAATCAGTATTCCGTGGTGGTTGTGGATATGGGGTGGTATGATTGCGGTTATCAAAATCAGCAATATCATATGGGGATATGTTTCTAAAAAACAGTTTATATCCCTGCATACGATTATGAACAAAGTAACGGGACTCCTTCTGTTCTTATTGCCCTTGACAGTATCCTTTGTGGAATTGAAGTACACTGCCATAGCTGTATGCTCCATTACAACACTTTCTGCAATTCAAGAATGGTTTTATGTTATTACAGATAGTGAGCCCAGGTAAGCCAATTCAAATACAAAAAGACAGCCTATGAACAGACTTGATTTGGAAAACTACATCAGCGAAACTTTCGGTGCCACCGGCGAACGGCTTTTTGCCAAGTATCCCAGCTTTCGGGTATTCCGTCACTTGGACAACCGAAAATGGTTTGCCGTTATCATGGACATTCCCGAAAAGAATCTGGGGCTGTCGGGAGACGGCGAGATCAGCGTGGTCAACCTCAAGTGCGACCCGATTCTGATCGGCTCTTTCCGGGAAGAGGCGGGCATCTTTCCCGCGTGGCACATGAACAAGGCCCACTGGCTTTCCGTGGCTCTTGACGGAACGGCCTCGGATGAATCGCTGCTGTTTCTGCTGGATATGAGTTATGAATTGACGAAAAAATGAGGAAGTGGACGAACCACTTCCTCATTTCAATTTTATTGCACTTAGTTCACTTTACCTTGCGACAACGTCCGTATAGAAACCCACCAGCCGCTCTTTATCGATCATTTTTGCTGCTTCACACAATTTTGAAACCAAATGAAGATGTTCGTCAACTACATCCTTCTGTTCTTCAAACGGGACTTGCCAATCCAGACACTTTGGCGCAACGAGTCGCAGAACAGCAGACTTCCCAGCCTTGTGTATACCGAACTGAGGATCATATCTGTCACCCAGCATGTCCTTCAGCAGTGTCTTCAGTTCTTCTCGGTAATCTGCAAGGCCGTTGAAGGTCAAATCTATATTACTGTATTCCACGCCTTTCATTTTCATCTTGTGATGAATATAGACCGTTTTCATATCAAGGCTTGTCTTATAAGTCGGCCAGTCACCGTTCTTGCTTTTTTCTCTGACCTTAGACTTGAGTTCAATGTCCGGGTAATGGATTTGCATATAGCGAACGTAACTATCCCAGAAAGACGTAGACGTGACATCGACAATTTTGGTGTATGGCTTATGCCCCTGTTCGATTGCTTCAGTGATTTGCTGAAGCTTCAATTCACTGCGGACATCAGCGCATGTTGCAAACAGCCCCTGACACTCCTCGTATGTAACTTTCAGCGGATACTTCTCCGCACTGTCGTTACCCTTAAAGTATCCAGCTGGAGCAATCAGAAAGACATAAAATTTATCGTAAGCTTTTTCCAGAATGCCCTTATTACCACGTTCCACATATCGCTCGTACTGTCTGGGCTGTGCAACGGCATTGATTTTATCTTCAATGAGCAAAGCAACTTTGTGTCCCTTATTTTCAAGAACGATGGTCAAATCTGACTCACCCAGAGCTGCATCGACGAAAGACAATTCTTCCGACACAATCTCGTGACCATTAAGATCGAAATCCTGAATTTGCTGAATAAACAGATCCCGAAAATCCTTGTTGACTGCAAATTCCTCCAGAAAGAGCAGATCCATATCTCGCTCGGAAACGCCATTAAACCGAAACATCATGGCGAACACCTCCGTTATTTACGCTTTTTCACACTTTGCCAATGTCTTCATCAGCACCACGGCATATGCCACAACGAGCACACACAGGATCACGAGCCGAAGCATGGACTCGCCGGAAGCGGAAAAGGCCGATAGGGAGTTAAGTACGCCGTGAGAGATGATGCAAGGCCACAGGGAGCCACCGCGCCAGAAAATGATGACGTACAGAAACCCGATGAGCACGGCGAAGAAGATCTGCACCAGATTTTCCGCAACGCCCATACCACTGCCGTTGAGCAGATTGATGATATGCCCCAGACCAAAGGTGACGCTGGACACCACCACCGCCCACTTGATACTGTCTTTGGACATGGCCTTGAACAGGAATCCGCGGAAAATCAGCTCCTCCAGGAAACCAACACAGTGCATCTTGACGATGAAGCACAGAGTGCCTACGGCATCATAGTGCAAGGCCACGCCGCCCCAAACATTCTGGAGTGTGATCACGATCAGCGGTATGTAGAACAAAAAGGCCTTTGCGGGGACTGTCGGCTTGCACAGGCCAAAGCGCTCCAGCTTGCCCTGCCGCTTTAGCCAGAAATACAGGAACAGGCTGGCAGCCACTGCAAACACCGCCGAGGCAGAGCTCTCCACAGCGATACTGCGGGAGATCTCATCAAAAATGGACATACCAACGCAGTAGATGCCGATCCATACGAGGGCAAAGGCCAACTCACTTTTGTTGTAAAGCGCTTTCATAATCAAGCTCCCAACAGGCTCTGGTCAAAGGCAAACAGGGCCTCGTTGATGGCGAAGATATCGTAATTTCCCTGCTCGATAAAATACTCGATGATGATGTCGAACTTGCTGCTGTGGCTCAGGGCATAGCCAGCCCGGGCGATAAAGTCTTTTGTTTCTTCCAAGCTCAGCCCCAGCGCGATGGCGAAGGCGATGGCAGTGGCCTTGGAAGGCTTATAATCCGGATTGTTTCGGATTTTGGAGAACAGCTTGCGGTCCACGTTGGCCTTTTTGTAAACTTCCGAATCCTTCATGCCGGAGCGGTCGATGAGCTTCAGCAGGGTTTCGGAAAAGCCGGCATCCAATTCTACCAGCAGGTCGTCCAGAGAGGGCTTTGGGGCACTGTCCACACTTGCCGACGGACAGGAGAGGCTGAACATCGGCTGCATTTCGACGAACGGCTCCGCCATGTTTTTGCGGCGCAGCTGCTCCCGCCGGGAGTCGGTATGGGTGACCACATAACGGTCATCGATGTACTCGGCGATGTCGGCGAACAGCTTGCCGCCGATTTGATAGGCAGCCCGGTCGAAGATGACGATGTAAACCGTCATATCGTGCTCCATCAGAAACTCGCCGATGGTATCCACCGCCACGCGAAGAGCCCGATCCTTTGGATAACCAAAGATACCCGAAGAGATCAGCGGGAAGGCCACCGTTTCACAGCCGTGCTCCAGTGCCAGGGCAAGGCTCGTCCGGTAGCAGGAAATGAGCTGTTCCCTTTCGCCATAGGTACCGTCCCGCCAGACGGGACCAACGGTGTGAATGATATACTTGCAGGGCAGACGGTAGGCCTTTGTGATTTTGGCACCGCCGGTTTTGCAGCCGCCCAGGGTCCGGCATTCGGCCAGCAGTTCGGGGCCGGCCGCCCGGTGGATACAGCCGTCCACGCCGCCTCCGCCCAAAAGGGTCTCGTTGGCCGCGTTGACAATGGCGTCCACAGCCATTTTTGTGATGTCGTTCCGCAGAATTTCCAGAGGCATATCCCCACCGTCCTTTCTGATTTGATTATAATCCATGGCGGGCAGTTTTTCAACAGCGGCGGTTTTTCCTTCCAAAAGCGGGCATACTGAGGCTATCAGGGAAGGAGTGTTTTTATGATCGAACAGGATACCATCAAGCTGCTGCGGGAGTGCGACGCCGGGGTCAAAATGGGGGTTTCCTCCATTGACGATGTGCTGGATTATGTACAGGCCGACCGGCTGAAAAACCGGCTGACCTCCTGCAGGGCCGAACACCGCAAGTTGGAAAAAGAGATCCGATCGGAGCTGGACCGGTTCCACGACGACGGCAAGGATCCCAACCCCATGGCCAAAGGCATGTCCTGGATCAAGACCAATATGAAGCTGGGTATGGACGAGTCGGACGCTACCATTGCCGATCTGATGACCGACGGCTGCAACATGGGGGTCAAGTCGCTGAACAAATACCTCAACCAGTACGAAGCCGCCGACGAGGTGTCCAAGGATATCGCCAAGCGGCTCATCAATCTGGA
>JAFXDF010000024.1 GCA_017521295.1 Clostridia bacterium
AAGGGCTGCAAGAAGGTCGTCCTGATGCTTTCCTACCCCTCCGACGAAGTGGGCAACCACCTCATCGACTGGGACGTGATGGACAAGCACGGCGTTGACCCCTACCGCGATGTGCTGAACGAAAGCCAGTACCGCGAGTATTTCGGTTATGTGAAGCATCCCTTCACCGGCGTGGACTACGTGGAGTACTACTCCAGCCTGATCCGCGAAATGGGGGCTGAGGTGGAGGTCATCTTCGCCAACGATCCCCGCGCGATCCTCAGCTACACCAAGAACGTGCTGAACTGCGACATCCATACCCGTGCCCGCACCAAGCGTCTGCTCAAGGCCGCCGGTGCTGAGCGCGTCTACGGTCTGGATGAAATCATGACCTCTTCCGTCAACGGCAGCGGCTACAACGAGCGCTACGGCCTGCTGGGCTCCAACAAGGCCACCGAGGACCAGGTCAAGCTGTTCCCCCGTGACTGCCAGCCTCTGGTGGAAGACATCCAGAAGCGCCTGAAGGAAAAGACCGGCAAGAACGTGGAAGTCATGGTCTACGGCGACGGCGCCTTCAAGGATCCCGTGGGTAAGATCTGGGAGCTGGCCGACCCCGTGGTGTCTCCCGCTTACACCGCCGGTCTGGAGGGTACTCCCAACGAGCTGAAGCTGAAGTATCTGGCTGACAACGACTTCGCTCACCTGTCCGGTGACGAGCTGAAGGAAGCCATCAAGGGCGAGATCAACAAGAAGGACGGCTCTCTGGTGGGCAACATGGCCTCTGAAGGCACCACCCCCCGCCGCCTCACCGACCTGATCGGCTCTCTGTGCGACCTGACCTCCGGCTCCGGCGACAAGGGCACCCCCATCGTCTTTATCCAGGGCTATTTCGATAACTACACCACCGAATAAACGGTAAAATAAAACCCCTGCGGCAGCTGCCGCAGGGGTTCTTTTTGTTTTCTTACAGACCCATCTCGGCCTTGACTTCGCCGAAGCACTTGACGGCGAAATCCAGGTCCTCCTTGGTGTGACCGGCAGAGATCTGGGTGCGGATACGGTCCTTGCCCTTGGGGACAACAGGGTAGCAGAAGGCCACCACGTACACGCCCTTGTCCAGCATACGCTTGGCGAACTCATGGGCAACCTTGGGATCGTACAGCATCACGGGCACGATGGGATGCTCGCCGGGCAGCAGGTCAAAGCCCAGCTTTTCCATCTCTTTGCGGAAATAGGCAGCATTCTCGTGGACCTTGTCCCGGAGGGAGGTGTCCTTCTCCAGCAGATCGATGGTCTGGATGGTGGCGGCGCAGATGGCGGGAGCCAGGGTGTTGGAGAACAGGTAAGGACGGCTGCGCTGGCGCAGCAGATCCACGATGGGCTGGCGGGCTGCGGTATAGCCGCCGGAAGCGCCGCCCATGGCCTTGCCGAAGGTGCCGGTGATGATGTCCACACGGCCCATGACCTGGCAATACTCGGCGGTGCCCTTGCCGTGTGCGCCCATGAAGCCTACGGCGTGGCTGTCGTCCACCATCACCAGGGCGTCAAACTCGTCGGCCAGGTCACAGACGGCCTTCAAGTTGGCGATGTAGCCGTCCATGGAGAACACGCCGTCGGTGGCGATGATGATCTTCTTGCAGCCGGAGGCTCTTGCATCTTCCAGCTGAACGCGGAGATCGTCCATGTTGTTGTTCTTGTAGCGGTAGCGCTTGGCCTTGCACAGGCGGACGCCGTCGATGATGGAGGCGTGGTTCAGCTCGTCGGAGATGACGGCGTCCTCGGCACCCAGCAGGGTCTCGAACAGGCCGCCGTTGGCGTCAAAGCAGGAGGAATACAGGATGGCGTCGTCGGTGCCAACGAAGGCGGCGATGCGCTTTTCCAGCTCCTTGTGGATGCCCTGGGTGCCGCAGATAAAGCGGACGGAGGACAGGCCGAAGCCCCAGCTGTCATAGCTCTTCTTGGCGGCGGCGATCAGATCGGGGTTGTTGGACAGACCCAGATAGTTGTTGGCGCACATATTCACCACGCCGTCCTTCTGGGTGGTGTCGATACGGGAACGCTGAGGGGTGGTGATCACTCGCTCTTCACGCCAGGTACCGGCCTCGCGGATGGCGTTCAGTTCGGCCTCAAAGGCCTGCAGTGCAGTCTTGCTCATGTAAAATGTCCTCCTTATTTGGTCCAGTCGAGAACGACCTTGCCGGATTTGCCGCTGTTCATGGCGGCGAAGCCCTGCTCGAACTCGGTGTAGTGGAATTTGTGGGTGATGACGGGGGTGAGATCCAGGCCGCCCTGGACCATGTAGCTCATCTGGTGCCAGTTGTCCATCTTGCGGCCGTAGATGCCCTGCAGGGTGAGACCCTTGCAGATGATATCGTTCATGTCCACTTCGATGGGCTTGTTGCCCAGACCCAGCAGGGAGATCTTGCCGCCGTTGCGCATGACCGAGCACATCTGACGGAAGGCGCCGCCGTTGCCGCTCATTTCCAAACCGATGTCAAAGCCCTCCACCAGGCCCTGCTCCTTCATGACGGTGGACAGGTCCTCCCGGGCGGTGTTGACGGCGGCGTCCACGCCCATCTTGCGGGCCAGATCCAGACGGTAGTCGTTGATGTCGGTGATGATGACCCGGCGGGCGCCGGCGTATTTGGCGATGCCGGCAGCGATGATGCCGATGGGGCCCGCGCCGGTGATGAGCACGTCCTCGCCCACCAGATCCCACATAAGGGCGGTGTGGGTGGCGTTGCCCACAGCGTCAAAGAAAGCCACCACGTCCTCGGGCAGGCTTTCGTCGATGATGATCACGTTGGAGGCGGGGATGCAGACATATTCGGCAAAAGCGCCGTCCCGGTCCACGCCCACGCTGTTGGTGTTCTTGCACCACTGAATGTTGCCGGTGTGGCAGTTGCGGCAGTGACCGCAGGTGATGTGGCCTTCGCCGGAAACACGTTGGCCCACATGCAGGCCGGTAACGCCTGCGCCCAACTGGGCGATCTCGCCCACGTATTCGTGGCCGATGGTCATGGGCTGCTTGATGTGCAGCTGGGCCCAGGGATCCCAGTTATAGATATGTACGTCGGTGCCGCAGATGGCGGTTTTATGGACCTTGATGAGCACCTCGCCGGGGCCGGGGGTGGGGACGGGGACCTTTTGCAGCTCCAGGCCGGGGCCCAGAGTGGGTTTTACGATAGCGTCCATGTAGCGTTCCATAGGGGTTGCCTCCTTATCAGAATCAGTTATCTTTCAGCAGTTCGGTGACCACGTCGGCCAGATAGAGCCGGGTGGCGTGGAAGGAGTGCCCATCGTCCCACTCCCGGTAGGTCACGTCAAAGCCGCGGATCTCCATATCGGTGAGCAGGGGCTTCACGTGCTGTTCGGCAGGACAGACGGTGTCCTGGGTGCCGCAGATGAAGTGGTAGGGGATATCCTTGGGTAGCCGGT
Source organism: Clostridia bacterium (assembly GCA_017521295.1). Lineage (GTDB taxonomy): Bacteria > Bacillota > Clostridia > Oscillospirales > Butyricicoccaceae > UBA4644. The sequence continues at coordinate 3,418 of JAFXDF010000024.1, forward strand.
CCACCAGATTGGGGAAGAACCACTTGTCGGCATTGGCCTCCAGATCATCCTCCAGAGCGGTGTAGTGGGTGAGACGGAAGTAACCCTTGTCCTTGCTGGACACCAGAGAGGCCAGGGCCGGCTTGTCAAAGAACCAGCGGTAGCAGACGTTGCAAGGAGCCATCAGAATGGCCTTTTTCACCTGCAGGCCGGTGGCCAGGGCATTGAGGGCCGCGAAGCCGCCCATGCTGTGACCGAACAGATAGATCCGGTCGGTGTCGATGGGCAGGCCGGTCTTTCCGCTGCGGACGTAATCCACCACGGTGTGGACATCCTCGATGATATGGGTGAAGGAATAGTTGCCGTGGCTGCCCCAGACGCCCCGGTACCAGAAATAAATGACGAAAAAGCCGGCACGGCGCAGGGCCTGGGCCAGGTCAATGTTCTGCTCCTGGCCGGGGAAGCCGTGGCACAGGATGACCACCGGGCGGCGCTCCTCCTTGCTGTACAGGGCGGGGGAAAGATAGCGGCCGAAGATGCGGTCGCCGTGACTGTCCATGACCAGCCCGTCGGCGGTGGGGCCTTTCACCCAACCGGGCCTGGGGTCGGCATGGGGGCTGAAGAATTCCATAAGTGTCCCCTTTCTGCGGACAAATGTCCGTATATTGTCATATTGTATAGCGAAATGTTCGTATTATAAGGACAATATACTGCGAAACGTCCGCGGTGTCAATATGCTAAAGTAAAAAAGCCGGTGAAATCACCGGCTTTTTTGTTTACAGGGTCTTTTTGCAGTCAAAGGTGCTGCAGCGGGTCTCGCGGGAAGTGGAGGCGGCAGAGCCGCTGATATCCACGCTGGGCGCCATGCACTTGTACTCCTTATTATAAGAGCAGTTGACGGCATCGCACTGGATGGCGGTCTCGGGCTCGGCGGAGGTGTGGCGGGAGACCACATTGCTGTAGTTTTCGGCGCGCTGGGTAAAGCTGTTGCAGCAGGTGTCATCCTTGTTGTCGGCGGTGGGGCCGTCCACCTGGATGCCCTCCCGGATGCACAGATCGTTCTGGTTGTTGGAGCAGGTGCGCACATTGCATCGCAGATAACTCATGGTTCAAACCATCCTTTCTCATTGCCTGAAAACGGGCGTGTTTCTCCATTAGGATGGTGTGCTCTGCGCCCAAATATGCATTTGTGGCGAAAGATTGCGCAAATGAGCAAAAAAACCAAAAAACCCCCGGTTTTTTCGGCAGAAATTTCATGGAAACGAGGCATTTTTTCCTTGCAATTTGCGCGGCAGGCGACTATAATAAAAGAACAAGGTGGAGAATTGTGGTGTTTTATACCCATTTTGGGCCATTTTGTGGTAAATCTTTGAGAGGAGGGGAGACCGGATGCGAGGCGAATATCAGCACAACATTGACGCCAAGGGACGTCTGATCTTCCCCATCAAGCTGCGTGAAGAGTTGGGCGAGCACTTCGTCATCTTCAAGGGTCTGGACAACTGTCTGAACGTGTATTCCCAGGACAAGTGGGCCGCCTTTGAACAGCAGCTGGCAGCGCTGCCCTCCAAGGCCCGCAAGGTCCAGCGTTTCTTCTCCGCCAACTTCGAGTGCGAGCCCGATGCCCAGGGCCGCATTCTGGTCCCCCAGACCCTGCGGGAATATGCCGAACTGAAAAAGGATGTGACCATCATCGGCATGATCGACCACGTGGAGATCTGGGACAGCGCCAAGTGGAAGGCTTACAACGATTCGGCCGATACCGAAGAGATCGCCGAGATGATGGATCTGCTGGGTGTCTGATATGGAGTTTGCACACGTTTCCGTTTTGCCCCGTGAATGCATGGAGGGGCTCAAGATCAAGCCCGACGGCATTTATGTGGACGGCACCACCGGCGGCGGCGGCCATTCTCTGCTGATCGCCCAGCAGCTGTCCGATGAAGGCCGGTTGATCTGCTTTGACCGGGATCTGGAAGCCCTGGCTGCCGCCAAGACCCGACTGAAGGATCACCTGCACAAGATCACTTTTGTCCAGAGCAACTTTGAATACATGAAGGAAAAGCTGGAAGAGCTCGAGATCCCCGGCATCGACGGCGTTCTGTTTGATCTGGGCGTTTCCTCCTATCAGCTGGACAACCCCGAGCGGGGTTTCTCCTATATGCACGACGCGCCGCTGGATATGCGCATGGACCAGACCCAGCCCTACAGCGCCTGGGACGTGGTCAACGGCGAGAGCTTTGAGGATCTGCGCCGCATCATCAGCCTGTACGGCGAAGAGCGGTTCGCCGGCAAGATCGCCTCGGCCATCGTCAAGCGCCGGGAACAAAAGCCCATCGAAACCACCCTGGAACTGGTGGATATCATCAAGGGCGCCATGCCCGCCGCGGCCAAAAAAGAAAAGCAGCACCCCGCCAAACGCACCTTCCAGGCCCTGAGAATTCAGACAAATATGGAGCTCCGGGCGGTGGAGACCGCCGTGGCCGACTCCCTGGATTGTTTAAACCCCGGCGGCCGATGCGCCGTCATCAGCTTCCACTCGCTGGAAGACCGCATCGTTAAGCACATCTTTGTGGACGCGGCAAAGGGCTGCACTTGTCCCAAGAGTTTCCCCATCTGTATCTGCGGCAACAAGCCCAAGGTGAAGATCATCACCAAAAACGCCCTGGTGGCCGACGATACCGAACAGACCGAAAATCCCCGGGCCCGCTCCGCCAAGCTGCGGGTGGCCGAAAAGCTGTAACACCCATTCTATCAAGGAGGCATTTTTATGAGTCGCTATAATGACAGCAGCGCCGTCAAACTCGAGCGCTTCCCGGTAGAGCGGGTACAGAACCAGACCGAACAGCAGCCGCTGGAGGTGCTGGAGAGCAAAACCTCCCCCCGGGTCAAGCACCAGGCGGTGCCCTACGGCAAGTACGCCGTGATGATCGCCTGTGTGTTCGCCGTGGCCCTGGTCATCGTTTCCAGCTACATGCAGCTGGCCTCCATCAATCTGGAGAACGCCAAGATGCGCCAGGAGATCGCCAAGCTCCAGGACGAGGAGCACGCCCTCAACGCCAAGAAGGAGCAGATGTACAACCTGTCCTATGTGGAGGACTATGCCGAAAACAAGCTGGGCATGGTCAAGTTGGACAAGAGCCAGGTGAATTATGTGGAGATGGATACCGGTGACCGAATGGTGCTGTCGGCAGCCGTCGCCCAGCCGGAACAGGCCGGCGGCCAGATGCTGGATGTTCTCAGCCAGGCCTTCAGCGCCGTGCTGGAATATCTCCGCTGAGGTATGGAATATAGTTTGAAGGAAGCATGAAATGGGAGTAAGGCGTCATTGCACGTCTTGCTCCATTTTCGCACTTAGCGCCCACGACAAAAACCGTGTTTTTTCCCAAAAAGGAGCCATTATGTCCCAGATCGACCGCAAAGCTGACCGTCATACCCGACGCCGCATCATGTTTATGATGGCGGTTTTTTGCGTCTTATGCGCGTCGGCCGTCATCGTCCGACTGGCCTTTCTGCAGATCGTAAACCAGGAATTTTACGAGCAAAAGGCCCTTTCCAGCCAGACCCGTGACATCACCATCTACCCCACCCGGGGCACCATTTACGACACCAACGGAAAGCCCCTGGCCATCTCGGCCAGCACCGAGATGCTCATCGTGAACCCTCGGCAGATCACCCCCAAGGAAGCCTCGGAGCTGAGCGACCATGAAATGCAGATGCTGGGCCTGACCAGCAAAAAACAAACCCTCACCGACACGCAGAAGGAGGCGGTAAAGGCTTATCGCCTGGATCTGCTGCAGGCAGAGCTGCCCGGCCTTCTGGAAGAGGTCACCGCCGAGGATGTGCTGACCAAGGCCCAGAAAAACAACGCCTACCAGGTGCTTATGCGGGGCATCGAAAAGGACAAAGCCGATGAGATCCGGCAGTTCATTTCGGACAATTCCCTGAAGGGCGCCTTGTACTTTACCGAAGACTCCACCCGGTACTACCCCTACGGCAGCTTTCTGGCCCATGTTCTGGGCTGCGTGGGCACCGACGAGCAGGGCCTCACCGGTCTGGAGAAGAAATATGACGACATCCTCACCGGCACCGCCGGACGGGCGGTGACCCTCACCGACGCCCGGGGCAACGCTCTCACCGAGGACTACGAGCTGTACTATCCTGCCGAAGAGGGCCAGTCTCTGGTGCTCACCATCGACGAGGTGCTGCAGCACTTCCTGGAGAAAAACCTGGAGATCGCCTATAACGACAACGACGTCCAGGGCTCGGCCATCGGCCTGGTGATGGACGTGAACGACGGCGGTATCCTGGCCATGGCCTCCTATCCCGATTTTGACCCCAACGAGCCCTTTGTCCTGACGGAAAAGGTGCAGGCCCAGATCGACGCCATCGCCGACGATGAAAAACGGGCTGCCGCCCGTTCCGAGGCGGTTTACGCCCAGTGGAGCAACAAGCCGGTGTCCTTCCTGTACTACCCCGGCTCCACCTTCAAGATCATCACCACCGCCGCCGCTCTGGAAGAGGGCCTGGTGAACAAAAACAGCCAGTTCTACTGCTCGGGCTCCCTGAAGGTGGACGGCTGGAGCAAGCCCATCAGCTGCTGGAAGCGCCAGGGCCACGGACAGCAGACGCTGGCTGAGGTGCTGCAGAATTCCTGCAACCCGGCTGTCATGAACATCGGTTTCAGCCTGGGACAGAAGACCTTCACCGAATATGTGGAAGCCTTTGGCCTGCGGGATAAGACCGGCGTGGAACTTACCGGCGAAGCCGTCGGTCTATATAACATGAAGTCCAACGTTGACCTTGCGGTTTACTCCTTCGGTCAGAACTTCTCGCTGACCCCTCTGCAGATGGTCACCGCCGTGTCCGCTGTGGCCAACGGCGGCACCTTGCTGGAGCCCCATATCGTCAAGGAAGTGCTCAACGCCGATGGCACGGTGGCCGAAAGCCATCAGCGCACCGAGGTACGGCAGGTCATTTCTGCCGAGACCTCCGAGCTGATGAAAGACATGCTGGAGAGCGTGGTCAAGGTAGGTACCGGTAAGAACGCCTATATCGCAGGCTACCGGGTGGCCGGCAAGACCGGTACCACCGAAAAAATCGCCGAGCGCAACGAAACCGGCAAGGAAAACTATGTCACCTCCTTCGTGGCCTTTGCCCCTGCCGACAACCCCCAGATCGCCGTGCTGATCCTGCTGGACACCCCCACCGTGGGCAACATTTCGGGCGGTATCAACACCGCTCCCGTGGTGCGCCGGTTCCTGGAGGAGGCCCTGCCCTATCTGGACATCGACCCCATCTACAGCGAGGAAGAACAGAACGCCAAGAACGTGATCATGCCCGACCTCACCGGCATGAGCTTCAGCGAGGCCGAGGCTGCGCTGAAGAAGCTGGGCCTCACCTGTATGAGCCAGGGCAGCGACGCCAAGGTCACCGACCAGGTGCCCGCCGCCAACGCCACCGTTTCGGGCAACACCAAGGCGGTGCTCTATCTGGGCGGCACCAAGCCCGACAAGCAGATCACCGTTCCCGATCTGACAAAGCATTCGCTGAGCCAGGCCAAGACCACCCTGCAGAACCTGGGCCTGTATATCCGGGTAGCCGGCGGCGTGTCCGAGGGCACCCAGACGGTCACCAAACAGGACGTGGCGGCACAGACCCAGGTGCCCTACGGCACGGTGATCACGGTGGAGACCACCGACACCTCTCAGCAATCTCACTGACGACCATTCGCCCTTTTCTCTGGAAAGGAGTACCTATGAAACTGAAGGAACTGCTGCGGGAGATCGTTCCCACGCGCCTGCTGGGCTCTGCCGAGCAGGCGATCACCGGGATCTGCTATGATTCCCGAAAGGTCACGCCCGGCAGTCTGTTCGTGGCCATCAAGGGCTTCCAAAGCGACGGCCACGCCTATATCGGAAAGGCCCTGGAACTGGGCGCCTGCGCCCTGCTGGTGCAGGATGTGCCCGAAAGCCTGCCCGAAACCGTTGCCTGTATCCAGGTGCCCGACACCCGCAAGGCTCTGGCACAGGTGGCCGCCGTCTGGTATGGACACCCCGAGCGGGAGCTGAAGCTCATCGGCCTCACCGGCACCAACGGCAAAACCACCGTCACCCATCTGATCCGCCACATGCTGGAGCAAACCGGCGAAAAATGCGGTCTGATCGGCACCAACGGCGTGTTTTTTGGAGAGGTGGCCCGGGAATCGGCCCGTACCACCCCCGAATCCCTGGAGCTGTACGGCATCCTTCGGGAAATGGCCGACGCCGGCATGATCTGCTGCGCCATGGAGGTCTCCTCCCATAGTCTGGTGCTGGACCGGGTGCTGGGCCTGCCCTTTGCCGCGGCCGCCTTTACCAATCTGACCCAGGACCACCTGGATTTCCATGGGGACATGGAGCAGTATTATCTGGCCAAAAAGCGGCTCTTTGACCGCTGCGATACCGCCGTCATCAACACCGACGACAGCTGGGGCGCCCGACTGGCCGGAGAGATCACTGGCAAGACCATCACCCTGTCGGCCCGGACGGTGGAAGCCGAACTGGTAGCCAAAAACGTCCGCCTGCTGCCCGACGGCGTCCAGGCGGTGGTGGTGCGGGACTGCGACATCGCCCGCATGAGCCTGGCAATTCCCGGAATGTTCTCGGTGTACAACGGCCTTACCGCCGTGGGCTGCTGCCTGGCCCTGGGGATGTCTCTAGAGCAGGCCTGTGAGGCGCTGGCTTCGGCTTCCGGCATCAAGGGCCGGGCCGAGATCGTGCCCACCGGACGGGACTTCACCGTGATGATCGACTATTCCCACACCCCCGACAGTATGGAAAACATCCTGCGCACCGTCCGGGGCTATGCCAAGGGCCGGGTCATCGGCCTGTTCGGCGCCGGCGGCGACCGGGATAAGGAAAAGCGCCCCATCATGGGCCGCATCGCCCAGGAGGGCTGCGATCTGGCCATCGTCACCTCCGACAATCCCCGGAGCGAGGAGCCCGAGGCCATCATCAACGACATTCTGGCCGGCATGGACAGCAAAGCCCGGCCCAAGGTCATCCCCGACCGCAGGGAGGCCATTGCCTGGGCAGTGAAGAACGCCCGCAAGGATGACATCATCGTCCTCATGGGCAAGGGCCAGGAGACCTATCAGGAGATCCGCGGCGTCAAGCACCATCTGGACGAACGGGAAGAGGTCGCCCGGGCGCTGGCCGAATAACCTGCAGAATCGACGTACAAAAGACAGGAGCATTTTTATGAAGAATCTGATCTATATCCTGCAGACGGCAGGCATTGCCTTTGTGCTGGCCGTGCTGCTGGCACCCGTGATCATCAAAAAGCTGCGGGAACTGAAGTTTGGCCAGAAGATCCTGGAGGACGGCCCCACCTGGCACAAGAGCAAGCAGAACACCCCCACCATGGGCGGCGTGATCTTTATGATCGCCATGACGGTGGCGGTGCTCACCACCCTGCCCGCCATGGCGGCAAGCCACGACTGGCGGCCTCTGGTGATGCTGGGGCTGAGCCTGGTGTTCGGCTTCATCGGCATGGTGGACGACTGGACCAAGATCAAGAAAAAGCACAACAAGGGCCTCACCGCCCTGCAGAAGCTGCTTTTGCAGATCGCCGCCGCCGTTCTGTTCCTGGTGGTCATGCGGGTGGGTGGCTACCTCAGCGCCGACCTGTACATCCCCTTTGTGGGCGCCACCCTGCGGCTGCCCTGGTTGGTCTATCTGCTGTTCAGCGTGGCGGTCATCGTGGGCGCCGACAACGCCGTCAACCTCACCGACGGTATCGACGGCCTGTGCGCTTCGGTCACCGGCGTGATCGCCATCTTCTTCTCGCTGGTTTTCCTCCGGGACGGCAACGGCGCTGCCACCTTTGCCCTGGCTCTGGCCGGCGGCCTGGTGGGATTCTTCCTGTTCAACAAAAACCCCGCCCGGGTCTTTATGGGCGACACCGGCTCCCTCTTCCTGGGTGGCGCCGTGTGCGCCATGGCCTTTGCCTATGATATGCCGCTGATCCTGGTGCCCATCGGCCTGGTTTACATCATCGAGACCCTGTCCGTCATCATTCAGGTGGGCTATTTCAAGCTCACCCATGGCAAGCGCTTCTTCAAAATGGCCCCCTATCATCATCATCTGGAAATGAGCGGCTGGAGCGAGTGGAAGATCGTCATCGTGGCCTCCGCCCTCACCGCTGTCCTCTGTCTGCTGTCCCTGCTGGCATAAATCGAAAGGAGCTGTTTCCCATCGCCTCCAATATGGCCCACAAGAAAAAAACGCCGGATCCCATTCCCATGCCCCAAAACCGCCCCCAGCGAGTGGAGCGGAGCGAGCCTGTGGAACGCTGCGGCCATATCGACCAGCCCCTGCTGCTGCTGACCATGCTGCTGTTGTGTATGGGCCTCATCTGCCTGTTCTCGGCCAGCTATGCCAACGCTTACGCATACCAGGGCGGCAACTCCACCTACTTCATTTTCCGCCAGGGCATTTTTGCCGCTGCCGGTGTGGTGGTGATGCTGGTGCTGTCCAAGATGGACTATCACAAGCTGCATTATTGGGCCATTCCGGCCCTGCTGATCGCCATGCTGGTGATGGCCACCATCAAGATCCCCGGCCTGAAAAACTATTGGGTCACTATCAACAAGGCCACCCGATGGATCCAGATTCCCGGTTTGGGTACCTTCCAGCCTTCGGAGCTGGCAAAGGTGGCCGTCATCCTCAGCTTTTCCAGCCTGGCCGCCATCTTCGGTAAAAAGAAGATGCACACCCTGCGGTGGGGCATTCTGCCTTTTATGTTCATCATCGGTATCTTTGCCGTGGAAATGCTGTGGGAAAAGCACCTGTCGGGCACCTTGATCATCGCCGCCATCGGCATGGTCATCATCTACTTCGCCGGGGCCAACCTGTTCTGGTTCGGCCTGGGCGGTATCGGCGTGGCAGCGGCCGGCATCTGGTATGTGCGCACACAGGAATACGCCATGACCCGTATCAAGGTGTGGCTGGATCCCTTTATTGATCCCATGGGCGCAGGCTACCAGGGCGTGCAGAGCCAGCTTGCCATCGGCAGCGGCGGCCTGTTTGGCCTGGGCCTGGGCCAGAGCCGGCAGAAGCATCTGTACCTCCCAGAGCCGGCCAACGATGTTATTTTCGCCGTTTGGTGCGAAGAGTTGGGCTTTGTGGGCGCTGTGGTCCTGGTGGCGGTGTTCGCTCTGCTGATCTGGCGTGGCTACCACATCGCGCTGAACGCCTCTGACCGGTTCGGCACCCTGCTTGCGGCAGGCATCACCACCCAGATCGCCGTGCAGACCTTTTTGAACCTGGGCGTCACCACCGGCCTTTTGCCGGTCACCGGCGCGTCGCTGCCCTTCTTCAGTTACGGCGGCACGGCGCTGCTGATCCAGCTGGCCGAAATGGGTATTCTGCTGGCCATCTCCCGGGATATGCCGGCACCCAGAGAAGGATAACCGCGTTTGCGGGACGATGTGGGCATCGTCCCCTACAGGATGGTTTTTGAACGTGATCTATGTGATCATGGTCAAAAACACCGTAACCCGTCCGATTCTTCGCAAAGAATCGGGCGAAACCGGCCCGCAGGCCGGGACCTATTGTCGGCAAGAACCCAGCGAAGCGGTTCTTGCGACAGCGTAAGAAAGAAGGAACGTTTATGAAGATCGTCTTTGCGGGCGGCGGAACGGCGGGCCATGTGAACCCCGCCCTGGCCGTTGCCGGATATATCTGCAAAAAAGAGCCCGGCAGCCAGGTGTGGCTGTCCGGCGGTAAAGGCAACATCGAGGAAAAACTGGCCGCTAAGGCCGGCTATCCCATTTACACCTTCCCACTGAAGGGCCTGTCCCGGGCCAAGAGTCTGGCCGGCATCAAACAGACCCTCCAGGCCTTGCTGGACATGCAGAAGGCCACCGGCCAGTGCAAAAAGATCCTGCAGGACATCAAGCCTGACGTGGTCATGGGCACCGGCGGCTACGCCAGCTTTCCCATGGTGCGGGCGGCGGCCCAGCTGGGTATCAAGACGGCCGTTCTGGAGGTCAATGCCACCCCCGGTATCGCCACCAAACAGCTGGCCAAAAAGGTGGACTGCACCATGCTGTCCTTTGCCGAGACCGAACAGCTGGTGCCCGGCGCCAAGCGCTATGAGCTCACCGGCAGCCCCGTGCGGGAGGAGATCCTCCACTGCCGGGAGAAGGAGCACGCCCCGCTGTTTGACAACGACAAGCCTACCCTGGTGTGCTTCTGGGGCAGCGTCGGCGCCAAATATATGAACGAAAAAATGGTGGAAGTGGCACAAATGGTGGCGGACAAGCAGCAGTTCAACCTGCTGCAGGTCAGCGGCGCCTCCCATTACGGCTGGATGAAGGATGCCCTCACCAAAGCGGGCATCGTGTCTGACAAGGGCAACTTCCGCCTTACCGACTATATTTACGATATGGACCGGGTGCTGGCCAAGGCTGACCTGGTGCTGTGCCGGGCGGGCGGAACCCTCTCCGAGCTGTGTGCCGCCGGGACCCCTGCCATCGTGGTGCCCTCTCCCTATGCGGCCGAAAACCACCAGGAGAAGAATGCCCGCATTCTGGAGGCCGCCGGCGCCGTCAAGGTGCTCACCGAAAAGGAAAGCACGCCTCAGTCCATTTACGACACCGCCTGGAGCCTTTTGCAGGCTCCCGACACCCTGGCCGAAATGGGCAGAAACGCCCGGGCCAAGGCTCAGCCCGACGTGCTGGAGCATATTTACCAGACCCTTAAGAACCTGTAAGCAAAAAACTGCATAAGATGGCTCGAAAGGAGTCATTCTTATGAGTCACTATGTGGTGCGGGGCGGGCAGGCCCTGCGGGGGACCATCCCCATCAGCGGCGCGAAAAACAGCGTCCTGCCCATTCTGGCGGCGACCCTGCTCAACGGGGGCCGCAATGTGTTACATAATTGCCCCGACCTGCGGGACGTGCGCTGGGCCATGGCCATTCTGGAACATCTGGGATGCAAGGTCAGCAGGGAAGGGGACACCGTCACGGTGGATTCCACCGTGGTGGACCGGTGGGACGTTCCCCATGAGCTGATGCGGGAGATGCGCTCGTCGGTGATTTTTCTGGGGCCCATTCTGGCCCGCTGCGGCCGGGCAAGGCTGAGCCTCCCCGGCGGCTGCGACATCGGCCAGCGGCCCATCGACCTGCATCTGTCGGCGCTGCGTCGACTGGGGGCCGATATCCGGCAGCAGGGGGGCGACATTTTCTGTGAGGCCCGAGATCTGCAGGGGCGGGATATCATCCTCAGCTTTCCCAGTGTGGGCGCCACCGAAAACGCCATGCTTACCGCCGTGGCCTGCGGCGGCGCCACCCGGGTGATCAATGCCGCCCGGGAGCCCGAGATCGCCGATCTGCAGGAGTTTTTGCGCAAGGCCGGGGCAAGCGTTTCCGGCGGCGGCGAAAGCGTCATCACCGTTTCCGGCGAGATGCCCCGGCGGGATGTGGAGCATACCATTTTGCCCGACCGGATCGAAACGGCCACCTTCCTGTGCGCGGCTGCGGCCTGCGGCGGAGAGGTGACCCTTACGGGGACCGAGCCGGAACATGTGGGCACGGTGATCCAATGCCTCCGGGAGGCCGGCTGCGCCATTGGCTGCGCCGGGCGGACCATCACCATCCAGGCAGAGGGCCGCCTGACGGCCATGCCCACCGTGCGCACCATGCCCTATCCGGGCTTTCCCACCGATGCCCAGGCACCGCTGATGGCGGCGGCCTGCACCGGGGCGGGCAACACGTTATTCATTGAAACCATATTCGAGAACCGCTTCCGTCATGCAAACGAGCTGGCCCGTATGGGGGCCGATATCCGCATCAGCGGACGCACCGCTTTGGTGTGCGGCGGAACCCTCCACGGCGCCCGGGTGCGCAGCTGCGATCTCCGGGGCGGAGCCGCTCTGGTGGTGGCTGCCCTGGCCGCTCAGGGCGAAAGCATTGTGGAGGATATTTTTCACATCGACCGGGGCTATGAGCGCCTGGCGGAAAAGATCACTGCCCTTGGCGGCAATATCCAACGGATCGGGACGTAGAAAGGAACACCTTATGGCACAGCGAAAAGGACAATCCAAACAGCGCCGGCGGCGTCGGCGCGCACGGCGGGACGGTACCCCTACCGTCCTGGTGCTGCTGTGCCTGATTTTGACGGTCGTGGCCATGATTTTGGCGGCCACCATCTTCTTCAAGATCGAGACCATCACCCTCACCGGCAGTACCCGGTACAGCCAGCAGCACGTGGCAGAGGCCTCCGGACTGAAGGCCGGCGACAACCTGGTGCTCTTTGACAAAATCTCGGTGAAAGAGGGTATTTACGAGGCCTGTCCCTATCTGGACACCGTGCAGATCCGCCGCCGCTATCCCAGCGGTATCGAGATCATCGTCACCGAGTGTGAACCGGTGGCCATCATCCAGGATGAAAAGGCCGAGGTCCCCGATCCGGAGGATGAGACCAAGACCATCACCATCGGCAACACCGGCTGCTGGCTCATGGACCGAAACGGCAAATTGCTGGAAAATATTCCTTACTCCCAGCATTCGGAATTAACACGGATCTATGGCGTGACCCTGGTGAAACCCGAAATCGGGAAATCTGCTGAAATTTTGCAGGAAGATACGAAAAAACCCTTGTTTTTGTTATTGAATACTGCGGAAGATGATGGTATACTACAAGATATAGGTGGAATGGATTTTTCCGAGCCCTACGCCATCCGGTTCAATTATCTGGGCCGGTTTGTGGTAAAGTTGGGTTCCACCGAAGATCTGGACGTAAAAATGCGCTATCTGCATCTGATCGTTGAGGAAAAACTTGGCAGCAACGCTGCCGGTACGCTGGACCTTTCGGATGTGCAGACGGCTCGATTCATACCGAATGACTGACAGAAGTTTACATAATTGGAGGATACATCATGGGTTTTGCGTTTGAATACGGCTCTGATACAACGGTCGCTATCCGCGTAGTCGGCGTGGGCGGCGGCGGCGGCAATGCCGTCAACCGAATGATCACCGGCGGTGTCCGGGGCATCGACTTCGTTGCCATCAACACCGATAAGCAGTGTCTGAACTATTCCGCTGCCACCATGAAGCTGCAGATCGGCGACAAGCTGACTCGCGGTCTGGGTGCAGGCGGTAATCCCGAAATGGGCCGCAAGGCCGCTCAGGAGAGCGAGGACGAGATCCGCAAGATGCTGGAAGGGGCCAATATGGTCTTTATCACCGCCGGTATGGGCGGCGGCACCGGCACCGGCGGCGCACCCGTGGTGGCCCAGATCGCCAAGGATATGGGCATCCTCACCGTTGGTGTTGTCACCCGTCCCTTTAATTTTGAGGGCCGTCGCCGCATCGACCAGGCCAACGCCGGTATCTCCGAGCTGAAGGAGAAGGTGGACGCTCTGGTGGTCATTCCCAACGAGCGCCTGAAGCTGGTCTCCGATCAGAAGATCACCTTCCAGAACGCATTCGAAGTGGCCGACAACGTGCTGCGTCAGGCCGTTCAGTCCATTTCCGAGCTGATGACCGTTCCCGGTCTGATCAACCTGGACTTCAACGACGTTGCCACCATCATGCGCAACGCCGGTTTCGCCCACATGGGCGTTGGCCGTGCCTCCGGCAAGGAAAAGGCTGCCGATGCCGCCAAGATGGCCATCGAATCTCCCCTGCTGGAGACCTCCATTTCCGGTGCCCGGGGCGTTCTGCTGAACATCACCGGCTCTCCCGATATGGGTCTGGAAGAGGTGGAGCAGGCCGCTGCCATGGTGCAGGAGGCTGCCCATCCCGACGCACACATCATCTTTGGTGCCGCCATTGACGAGGGCCTGGACGATGAGATCCGCATCACCGTGGTTGCCACCGGCTATGATACCCAGCCCAGCAGCATGCCCAAGAATCCCGTGGAAGTGCTGACCAAGTCCAACGAAGAGGTCAAGAAGGCTGCCGAGGCCGCCAAGGCCGAGGACGAGCTGGCTGTGCCCGAGTTCATCAACGCCATGCGCGCTCCCGTTGTGGAAAAGGCTCCCGTTGCCGAGCCCGTGGTTGAGGAGGCTCCCCAGCCTGCCCCCGCCAAGAAAAAGGCCGATCCCTTCGATGACATTCTGAGCATGTTCCGCGACAGAAAGTAACCAAACAAACAGAAAAGCCACCCGTTCGGGTGGCTTTTTTTATGTTCTGTCCTCTTTTAAAACGGCGTACAGCACGGCATCCAGGAACTGACCGTCCTTGCAGTATTTCTGCCGCATGAGGCCCTCTTTCTTCATGCCGGCCTTTTCCATCACCTTGCCGGAGGCCGGGTTGCGGGCGAAATGGTCGGCCTCCACCCGGTTGAGCCCCAGGTCGTCAAAGCAAAAGTCGATGACCCGCTTCAAAATCTCGGTCATGTAGCCCTTGCCCCAGGCCCGTTCGGCCAGGTAATAGGCCACCGTGCCGGTGTGGAATCTGCGGCTGACGGTGAGCATCACACGGCCCACGCAGCGGCCATTTTCCCGGACGGCCCATTGATGAAAGTCCTCTTTGGTGTCATAGCCCTCCAGCAGCCACTGGATGTTCTCACGCACCTCTTCGGTGGTTTTGTTGGGGGTGATGAACAGATTGCGGCAGACCGCCTCGGTGTAAAGCTCGTCCCGGACGGCGGCAACATCCTCCAGGGTGAACCGGTCCAGGGTCAGATGTTCGGTGTGCAAAACGGGGGTATTTTCCATGGGAGGCCTCCTTAAAATACCAGATGGACTGCCAGACCGCACAGGGCGGCAATGGCATAGAGCAGGGCCACGATCTGGATGTTTTCCCGCTTAGAGCGGTTCATTTTCAGCAGCACAGCCAGGCCCAGACCGGCGCCCGAGCACAGACCGGCCAGCAGGGAGCCGAAGCTGAGGCTGCCCGCCAGATAAAGCTGGGTGAGGGTCACCGACACGGCGCAGTTGGGGATGAGGCCCACCAGCGCCGCTACAAAGGGCTGCAGCAGGCGGCCCTTCAGCAGAATGGCGCCCAACAGCTCTTCGCCCAGCAGCTCGATGGCCAGGCCAAGGCCCAGATTCAGCAGAAAGATGTACAGCAGGATGTGGCCGGTGTGCCACAGGGCGGGCTTGAGGATGCCCGAGCCCTCTTCCTCACAGCCGCAGTCCTCGCACAGGTCAAACAGCTCCCGGGGGCGGCCCCAACGGCTCATGTAAAAGTCGATGGCGTAGCCGGCCAGAATGCCGATGACCACCTTGGCGCCCAGCAGGGGCAGGATCATCCCACGGCCCCCAGCGGCGCCCAGCAGCATGGGCAGGGCTTCGTCCGAGGTGGCCAGAAAGACCGCCAGCAGGGTGCCCCGGCTCAACAGACCGGCGGCAAATAGGTTGGAGGCGCTGGCTGAAAAGCCGCACTGGGGCACACAGCCCAGCAGGGCTCCCACCAGAGGACCGGCCTTGCCGATGCCCGAGATGGCCTTTTCCATCTTGGCGGAATGGTAGTGTTCGGCGGCCTCCATCAACAGATAGGCCAGGAACAGAAAGGGGACCGCCTTGGCGCTGTCCACCAGAGCGTGCTCCAAAATATGCAACAGTTCGTGTAAATCCATTGTGTAACCTCGCAAAATCAGATAACAATTTATTATACAACAAACAGGGACGGGTTTGCAATCATGAACCTGAAATTTATTTTTCGGGAGGGTTCGTCATTATATACCGAAAAAGTATACTAAAATTATATATTTTGGGTATTGCATTTTACATAAATACCAGATATAGTTATCATGGTAAGAAATTTGAAAAATAAAGGAGTTTTGAAATATGGCAATGACCGATATCAGCAGCAACGCCATGGAAGTCCTCAGGCGCCGCTATCTGGCCAAGGACGAAAACGGCAAACCCGTGGAAACGGTGGAGCAGATGTTCCGCCGGGTGGCCGACGCCGTGGCCGCGGCTGACGCAGAATACAGCGACAAGGCCTGCATCCAGGGCCTTTCCGACGCCTTCTTCGAGCTGATGACCAGCCTGAAGTTCCTGCCCAATTCTCCCACGCTGATGAACGCCGGCCGCCCTCTGGGCCAGCTGAGCGCCTGCTTCGTGCTGCCCGTGGGTGACAGCATGGTGGAGATCTTTGACACCGTGAAGAACGCTGCCCTCATCCATCAGTCGGGCGGCGGCACCGGCTTCTCTTTCAGCCGCCTGCGTCAGGCTGGCGCCACCGTCCGCTCCACCGGCGGCGTGGCCTCCGGCCCTGTCAGCTTCATGCGGGTGTTCAACATGGCCACCGAGGCCGTCAAGCAGGGCGGCACCCGCCGGGGCGCCAACATGGGCATCCTTCGCGTGGACCATCCCGACATCGAGGAGTTCATCCGCTGCAAGAAGGACAACGCCGACATCACCAACTTCAACCTGTCTGTGGGCCTCACCGAGGCCTTTATGGAGGCTGTGGAGAAGAACGAGGATTATGACATCCTGGATCCCCGCACCAAGGAGCCCTGCGGCAAAAAGAATGCCCGCAAGCTCTTTGACGAGATCGTGGAGGCCGCCTGGTCCAACGGCGAGCCGGGCATCATCTTCCTGGACCGTCTGAACCGCGACAACGTGGTGCCCTCCCAGGGCGAGATCGAGTCCACCAATCCCTGCGGCGAGCAGCCCCTGCTGCCCTATGAGAGTTGCAACCTGGGCTCCATCAACCTGGTGAAGATGCTGAAAAAGACCGAGTACGGCTGGGAGATCGACTATCAGGAGCTGCGCAACACCATCACCCTGGCGGTGCACTTCCTGGACAACGTCATCGACGTGAACAACTATCCCCTGGAGGAGATCGGTAAGGTCACCCGCTCCACCCGCAAGATCGGTCTGGGCGTCATGGGCTTTGCCGACCTGCTGCTGTACCTGGGCATCCCCTACAACTCCAACGAGGGCGTGGATCTGGCCGATCATTTGATGGGCTTCATCAACGAATGCGGCCACCGGGCCAGCCAGGAGCTGGCCGCCCTGCGGGGCAGCTTCCCCCTGTTCGGCGAGTCCATCTACAAGGACGGCCCCGCCCTGCGCAACGGCACGGTGACCACCATTGCCCCCACCGGCACCATTTCCATGATCGGCGGCTGCTCTTCGGGCATCGAGCCCATCTTTGCCTTTGCCTACATCCGCAACGTGATGGACGGCACCCATCTGGTGGAGGTCAACCCCGTTCTGCTGGAGACCCTCAAGGCCCGTGGCCTGTACAGCGAGGCGCTGATGGAGCGCATCGCCCGGGAGGGTACCATCGCCCACATCGAGGAGATCCCCGAGGATATCCGTAAGGTCTTTGTGTGCGCCCACGACGTGTCGCCCCTGTACCACACCCGGATGCAGGCCGCCTTCCAGAAGCACACCGACAACGCCGTGTCCAAAACTGTCAACTTCCGCTCGGAGGCCACCAAGGAAGAGGTGGAAGAGGTCTACCGCCTGTCCTATCAGCTGGGCTGCAAGGGCGTCACCATCTACCGTGACGGCAGCCGCGACAGCCAGGTGCTGAACATCGGCAAGGTTTCCGGCGAAGAAAAGGCCGAGGCTCCCGCCGCTCCCGTGTTCACCGAGGTCAAGCCCCGGCCCCGGCCTG
The DNA here is from genome assembly GCA_017521295.1 of Clostridia bacterium. GTDB lineage: Bacteria > Bacillota > Clostridia > Oscillospirales > Butyricicoccaceae > UBA4644. Next base: position 20,961 of record JAFXDF010000024.1, read on the forward strand.
CTATCACCCAGGGCTTTACCGAGCGGGTGAAGATCGGCTGCGGCAACCTGTATATCACCGTCAACTATGACGAAAACGGCATCTGCGAGGTGTTTACCTCCACCGGCAAGGCCGGCGGCTGCCCCTCTCAGAGTGAGGCCACCGCCCGTCTGGTGTCGGTTGCCCTGCGTTCCGGCATCTCGGTGCAGGAGATCTACGATCAGCTGAAGGGCATCCGCTGCCCCTCCACCATCCGTCAGCAGGGCATGAGCTGCACCTCCTGTCCCGACGCCATCGCCAAGGTGGTGGCCAAGGTGGCCAAATATATCGAGGAGCACAAGGCGGGTGCCTGCCCCCAGCCTATGGAGGCCGAGCGCAGAACCCCCGTCACTCATGCCCCCAAGGCATCCGCTGCCGGTATTTCCTCTGACAATATGCATTTCTGCCCCGAGTGCGGCGCCAAGCTGGAGCACGAGGGCGGCTGCGTCATCTGCCGCAGCTGCGGCTTCTCCAAGTGCGGTTAAATCCCGGCGCATGAAGAAAATCGCCTTTCTGGACAGAGACGGCACCATCAACCGGGATTACCCCGATGAACAGTGGCGAAATGTCAAACACCCGGAGTTCCTTCCCGGCGCTATTGACGGAATGAAAAAGCTGCTGGAAAGCGGCTATGAGATCATCATTGTGACCAATCAATATATCATCCATGACGGAATTATCACCATGGAGGATTATTCTGCATACACAGAGAAATTTCTGACAGAATTGTCACAGAACGGCATCGAAATCCTGCATATTTATTTTTGCCCGCACAACGATGCAGAAGAATGTCATTGCAAAAAGCCCAAGCCCGGTATGATTGAACAGGCGTTAAGGGATTACGACATTGACTTGAGCGCATCCATTTACTGCGGCGACAGTGAAGCTGATTATTTGTTGGCGAAGCAGTTCGGTCTCCCGTTTTATGGAATTGACTACGCGGGAGAGCAGAAAGATGTGAACCGCTGCACCAGCTTGTTGGATGTGTACAATGCCCTGTCATCCTGAGCGCAGCGCAGCGAAGTCGAAGGATCTCACGGTAAACCCGCCTTGAGATCCCTCGGCAGGCTCGGGATGACAAAACAGAAACACAAAACCCCCGGAACGATGTGTTCCGGGGGTTGGTTTTTGCTTGTTTACTTGGCGTTTGCCAGCAGCTGGAGGATCTGCACGGCGTTGGCGGCGGCGCCCTTTCTGACCTGGTCGCCACAGCACCACAGGTTCAGACCGGTGCCGCAGGTGAGGTCCTCACGGACGCGGCCTACCCAGACCAGATCCTGGTCGGAGGTGTCCAGGGGGGTGGGGTAATCCCGGCCCTCGAAGTCGGTGACCAGCTTGCAGCCGGGGAAGGCGGCGATGGCGGCGTTGGCCTGCTCAACGGTGATCTTCTCCTTGGTTTTGACGGTGACCGAGATGGAGTGAGAGCGCATGACGGGCACCCGGACGCAGGTGCAGCTGACACGCAGATGGGGCAGGTGCAGGATCTTCTGACCCTCGTTCTGCATCTTCATCTCTTCCTGGGTGTAGCCGTTGTCCAGTACGTCGCCGATGTGGGGGATGACGTTGCAGGCGATCTGATGGGGGAAGGTGCTGCGCTGGGGCTCTTCGCCTTTGGAAAGGGCCTCCATCTGGCTTTCCAGCTCCTTGAGGCCGGCCTGACCGGCGCCGGAAACGGCCTGGTAGGTGCAGGCGGTCATGGCCTCAATGGGGGAAATCTTGTTGAGGGCAGCCACCGCCATCAAGGTGATGATGGTGGAGCAGTTGGGGTTGGAGATAATGCCCTTGTTCTTCAGAGCGTCCTCGCCGTTGACCTCGGGGATGATCAGAGGCACGTCGGGATCCAGGCGGAAGCTGGAGCTGTTGTCCACAAAGACGGCACCGGCCTTGACAATGTGGGGGGCAAACTTCTTTGCCATGCCGCCGCCCACGGCGCCCAGAACGAAGTCCATGCCCTCAAAGCTCTGCTCGGTGGCTTCCTGGACCAGAATGTCCTGGCCCTTGAAGGGGACGGTGCTTCCCACCGATCTGGCAGAGGCCAGGGGACGGAGGGTGCCAACGGGGAAGTCATACTCCTCCAGGATCTTGAGCATTTCACGGCCTACGGCGCCGGTAGCGCCCAGAATGGCTACATTAAACTGTTTCATGGAAAAAACTCCTCTCTTTAACCGGCAAACTCGTCGTAGAGCAGGCGAATGGCGGCTTCGTAATCTTTGTTGTCCACGCCCACGGTGATGGAGATCTCGTCGGCCGACTGGTTGATGGTGCGGATGTTGATGCCGTGGCTGCCCAGGCACTGGAAGACCTTGCCCGCGGTGCCGGGACGGCAGGTCATTTTGCGGCCAACCAGGGCCACCAGAGCCATGCTTTCCTCCAGACGGAGGGATTCAGGCTCGCAGATGCGCTGGATCTCGCCCATGACTTCAAACAGACGGTCGCTGAGCACCGAAGTGGCAGCCACCAGAGCGAAGGTGTCCAGACCCAGGGTGATGTGCTCGGCGGGGATGTTGCATTTTTCCAGCACCTTGAGGCACTGCTGGAGGCACACATTGGTGTTCATGTTGGTCTTTTTCATGGTGAGCACCGAGAAGTTCCGGCGGCCGGAAATACCGGTGATGAAGCGGTCCTGCTCCTTGTCGGCCTGTTCCAGGTCGGCCACGATCATGGTGCCGGGATCCTGGGGCCGGTTGGTGTTGCGGATATTCAGGGCGATGCCCTTTTCCCGCACGGGGTGGATGGAATCTTCATGGAGTACCGAGGCGCCCATAAAGGCCAGCTCCCGCAGCTCATCGTAGGTAATGCACTCGATGGGGTCGGGGTTTTCCACGATGCGGGGATCAGCCATCAGGATGCCCGACACGTCGGTCCAGTTTTCATACACATCGGCGTCCACTGCGGCGGCAGCCAGAGCACCGGACACATCGCTTCCGCCCCGGCTCATGACTTTGATCTTGCCGGTGGGCACGCTGCCGTAAAAGCCGGGAATGACGATACCCCGACCCTGGGAGGCGGCATTTCGAATGGCATCGTAGGTCTTTTCCAGATCGAACTGGCCGTTGTAGCTGAAGAAGACACACTCGGTGGCATCCACGAACTCATAGCCCAGATATTCGGCCATCAGCCGGGCGGTAAAATACTCGCCGCGGGAGACTAGCTCATCCACCGAGGTGTCCCGGCTGAGATTGGCACGCAGAGCGGCAAAATCTCCCTCCACATCGTAAGCCAGACCCAGATCGTTACGGATCTCCACAAAGCGCTCCTGAATGAGCTGCAGGATGCTGTCGCAGGGCACGCCATAGGTCAGATGGGCGTGGCAGAGGTACAGCAGATCGGTGAGCTTGTGGTCTTCGGAACTGCGCTTGCCGGCAGCGGATACCACCACGATGCGGCGGGAGGGGTCGGACTCGATGATCCCCTTGACTTTTTTAAACTGAGCGGCCTCGGCAACGGAGGAGCCGCCAAACTTGGCTACTTTCAACATAGTTTATTCCTCGATCCCTGCAAAAAATACCTGTGCGCCTTTATCACGGAGGGCGGCGACGGTGTCATGCATTTCTTTAACGGTGACGGATTTGGTGATGACCCGGGCGACGCCGTCGGCTACGGTGACCTTGTCACAGGGCAGCATCCCGGCAAAGGCCTCGGGCAGACGGACATAATAGGGGTGGCCGCAGCCGGAGCAGTCGGCGGTGACCCGGGCGCAGTTTTCAGGCATCATCACCCGCTGGCCGGACACCACGTCGGACAGATCCCGCAGCACGGCGGAGGCGGTGGGGAAGCGGCCTGCGCCCTGGCCCATGAGCACGATGTCGCCGGCGCACTTGGCCTCGTAACGGGCCAGGTTGTAGTTATCCTTGACGGCGCATTCGGCGGCGGAGGCGGGCACCAGAGTGGGTTCCACAAAGGCAAAGACGGTGTCGGCCACCGGGCCGCCCTTGGCCACCAGACGGCAGGTGTAGCCCAGGGACTGGAAGTGCTTCACATCGGCGGCGGTGAGGTTTTGGATGCCCTCGTTGTACAGGCCCTGGGCAGGCAGCTTTTCAAAAGCCACGGCACAGGCCAGCATGATCTTTCGCAGAGCGTCCAGACCGGATACATCGGCGGTGGGATCGGCCTCGGCATAGCCCAGCTGCTGGGCATCTTTGAGCACCTCGGCATAGTCGGCGCCGCGGCTCTGCATGGCGTCCAGCATATAGTTGGTAGTGCCGTTGAGGATACCGCCCACGGTGAGGATCTCATCGCTCTGGGTGCTCAGTGCCAGATTGTGCAGGAAGGGCACGCCGCCGCCGCAGGCGGCGCTGAACAGAAAGGCCACACCCTTTTCCCGGGCCAGATTTGCCAGTTCGGGGCCGCACTCTGCCACCAGGGCCTTGTTGGCGGTGACCACGTGCTTGCCGGCCAGAAGGGCCTGCTCCACCCAGGTGCGGGCCGGCTCGATGCCGCCCAGCACTTCCACCACGGCACCCACGGTGGGGTCGCCGGTGATGGCGGTAATATCGGTGACTTTGTATGCCGCATCGTCCTTACCGGGACGGACCAGCACGGCGCCGGGCTCCAGGCCACGGGCGTGCCGCAGCATTTCATAAACGCCCTGGCCAACGGTGCCAAAGCCTAAAACAGCAACTTTCATGGTAACCTCCAAGAAAAACGTGTGTCCGCGAATGAAAAACACTTGTATTTTTGATGCAAACAGTGTATCATAGATACCGGAGAAAGACAAGCACTTTCCCATAGTAAATTTCAACAAAAATGCAGCAATACAGGGGGACTTTTCCATGTTGGACAATTATTTGATCATTCATAAGAGTATTTTGCCCGATTATTACGATAAGGTGCTGGAAGTGCGCCGCCTTTTGGAGTCGGGAGCTGTCCGCGAGGTGAGCCAGGCGGTGAAAAAGGTGGGCATCTCCCGCAGCACCTATTATAAATACAAAGACTATATTCTGGAGCCCTCCGAGATGGCCACCGGCCGCAAGGCGGTGCTGTCGGTGATGCTCAGCCACGAGCCGGGAATTTTGTCCTCGGTGCTGGCCCATATCTCCGACCAGGGCGGCAGCGTGCTGACCATCACCCAGAGCCTTCCCATCCACGGCAAGGCCAGCGTCACCATCACCCTGGATATCAGCGGCATGCCCGGCCCCATGACCCAGCTCATGTCGGCTCTGGAAAGCAGCCCCGGCGTGGAGCATCCCCGCCTGGTTGCGGTGGAGTAAAGAAGAAAACCCCGGCTTAGCCGGGGTTCTTTCTTATTTAAAGTTGTCCGTGTTCGGCTGCTTTGCCTTTGACCTCTTTCAGCACCCTGCAAATAAGGGGGAAAGCCAGGAAGAAGGTCAGCACGTCGGCCACAGCCTGGACCGAGGCAACGCCGTTGGCGCCAAACATCCAGGCCAGGGGATAGACAATGGGGAGGAAGCAGCTGCCCTGGCGCGCGGTGGCCAGCAGCAGAGCGCCCTTGGCCTTGCCCAGGCCGGAACAGAACATATTGACCACCGCCACCCAGGCGTGGATGGGCAGGGCGATGCACTGCAGACGGATAGACAGGGCACCGATTGCCTGCATTTCGGCGTCCGCCTCGGCAAAGAGGAGGATCACCTGGTTGGCAAAGATGCCCAGGATCAGCGCCATAACGGTGGAGATGGCCAGGGCGCATTTGGCGGAAAACCAATAGCTTTCCAGTACCCGGTCAAAGCGCTTTGCGCCCCAGTTGAAGCCGGTGACCGGCTGGAAGCCCGAGCCAAAGCCCAGGATCACGCTGAAGGGGAACATCATGATCTTGTTGGTGACGCCGATGCCGGCCAGCACCGCGTCGGAAATGGAACCGGCGATGTTATTCAGCACGATGGCGGCGATGACGGCCAGACCGGAGCGGAACATGGAGGAAGAGCCGATCTTGACGATCTGGGAAAGGATCTCCCGGCTAGGCTGGAAGTATTTCAGCGAGATGCGCAGAACGCTGCGCTTGGTGATATAGGGGAAGAGCAGGATGGAAAAGCTCACCAGCTTGGAAATGGCGGTGGCAATGGAAGCGCCGGCCACGCCCAGGTCCAGGGTGAAGATAAAGATGGGGTCCAGCACGCAGTTGAGGATGCTGCCGAAGCCCATGCCGATCATGGACAGCACGGCGCTGCCCTCGGCGCGGAGGCACTGGTTCATGACGAAGCTGGTAGCCATAAAGGGGGCCACCAGCAGCACATAGGTGGCGTAGTCGATGGAGTACTGGAGGCAGGTGTCGGTAGCGCCCAGCAGCCGCACCATGGGGGTCATAAAGGCGCAGCCCACTACGGCCAGAATGGTGCCGAAGGCCAGAGCGATGAAAAAGGCTACAGACAGCACCTTGTTGGCTTCATCCTCCCGCTTTGCGCCCAGAAGGCGGGCGATATAGCTGTTGGCACCGATGGCCAGCATGGAGCCTGCCATCATGATGATCTGGTCCAGCGAGGAGTTGACGCTGACGGCTGCCGTGGCATTGGTGCCCAGGGAGCTGACGAAAAAGGTGTCGGCAAGGCTGTAGATCGAGTTGATAAGGAACGCGATGATGGTGGGGATGGCCATCTTGGGGATGATGCGGGAGATGGGCTGCTCCATCATCATGCTTTTGCGTGCGTCCTGGCGGTCGGCTGCGGCCATGGAAAACGCCTCCTAACAGTGTTCGTTGATTAGTCCACTAACATGTTACCACATTCGCAGAAAATGTCAATAAAGCAAAGAAAAAAGGAGCCGAAGCTCCTTTTTCTTTATTCATACAGCTCGTATTTCTTTTTGCGGGCAATATAGGCCTTCAGTTCCGCCTCATGCGCCGCCAGCAGGCCGTCGCAGTCCAGCTCGCCCGTGGTGTAGCGCTTGTCGCCCAACAGCTTGTCGGCATAGCGGTCAAAGATCATGCCCTGGGCGTCTGGCAGGTCGTGACCGGCAGAGCAGTCCCGCCAGACGATCTCGTCGGGGTGCACCGCCCGGACGGCGTCCAGCAGGGTCAGGGCCGAGCGGACGGGCAGGAACTCGCCTCTGTCCAGAATGTGGATCTGCACGCCGCCGCATACCTCTCCGCTGTGCTTGGAGGCCGAGGGCCTGTAATACGTGGGGGCAAACCGCACGCCGGGGAGACCCTTTTTCTGGGCCAGCTGGGCCACGGCCTTGCCGTCCATCCAGGGCGCACCGATGAGCTCAAAGGGCTTGGTGGTGCCCCGGCCCTCGTTGATGGTGGCCACACCCTCGAACACGCACATACCGGCGTACAGCAGGTTGGCGGTGGCGTGAGGCAGGCTGGGGGAGGGCAGCACCCAGGGCACGTCGGTCTCGTCCATGTACAGCTTACGCTGCCAGCCCAGAAGGGGAACTACGTGCAGGTCGCAGCCGATGGCATATTCGCCGTTGACATACCGGGCAAACTCGCCGGAGGTGAGGCCGGTGCGCTGGGCCAGGCGGTAGTCGCCCACCATGGTGTGCATGTTTTCGGGGCAGACGGTGCCCTCGGCCTTTTCGCCGCCGATGGGATCCACACGGTCCAGCACCACCAGGGGCTTTTTGGCCTTGGCGCAGGCCTTCATCAGGTCGGCCAGGGTGTACAGATACTCGTAGTACCTGGCGCCGGCCTCCTTGATGTCATAGACCATCACGTCCACGTTTTCCATCATCTCGGGAGTGGGGGCGGTGAGCTTGTTGTTGAAGATGCTGTGCACCGGCAGGCCGGTGGGGCCGTCGATGTAGAAGGGCACTTTTTCGCCGTAAACGAACTCGCCCCGGATGCCGAAGATGGTGTTGTAAAGGGCGGTGACGTGGTAGCGTTCACAGAGAATGTCCACTGCCAGGCGGCACTCCCGGTCGATGGCAGAACCGGCCGTGACCAGGCCCACCCGCTGATTCTTTAATAAGGTGTCCAGAATATCCAGGCGGTCAATGCCGCTCAAAACGTTAGCTTTCATAACTCAGCACTCCATCAGATAGGCCAGCAGCAGGTCGGTTGTGGCCTTGAGACCGTCGATATGGGTACGCTCCATGCCGTGACTGCAGTAGACCGCCATGCCAAAGGCAGCGGCGCGGAGGTTGTTGCCGGCTTTCAGGGCGGCATTGGCGTCGGTGCCGTAGCGGTAGAAGATGTCCACCGCGTGGTCGATGGCGTTTTCCTCGGCCAGAGCGATGAGGCGGTTGGTCAGCTCATAATCATAGGGGGTGGAGGCGTCCTTGGCGCAGATGGTGACCTTGCGCTCGTCGCCGTCATAGCCCGGGCCGATAAGGCCGATGTCGATGGCTACATATTCCGACACCTCGGCGGGCACATAGGTGCCGCCCAGGCCGATCTCCTCGCCGTAGGGGAAGGCAAACAGCGTGCGGTACTTGGGCTTGAGGCCCTGCTCCTTTATGACCTTCAGGGCGGCAAAGCTGCAGGCTACAGCGGCCTTGTCGTCGATGAACCGGGACTTGAGATAACCGTTTTCGGTGACCTGGCAACGGGGGGCCACCGAGATGATATCGCCGTGGCGGATGCCCAGGGCGTTCACATCGGCCTTGGACTTCACCGGCTGGTCCAGAATGACCATCATGGTGTTCTCGTTGCGCTCCACCGTGCGGGCATCGTCAAAGACATGCACCGAGTGGGACTGGCAGGCCATAAGGCCGGTATAGCTGCGGCCGTCCCGGGTGTGGACGGTGACGGTCTCGCCCTCCAGGCTGGCATAGTTGACGCCGCCCAGCTGCCGTACACGGATCATACCGTCTGCTTCGATGCAGCGCACCACCAGGCCCAGGGTGTCCAGATGGGCGCCCACCAGCACAGTTTTGCTGTTGTCCTGGCCCTCCAGGGCGATATAGGCGGTCTGCTTGTGGTCAAAGGTCACCCGGAGGCCCAACTGGGCGGCCAGCTGCTCTATGACGGGATTCATCTGCACATAATAGCTCACCGGGCTGGGCACGGCTACGATTTTTTCAAAATAATCCAAAATATCACGGGGATCATAGTTATATTTCATGATTGTACTCCTTTGTCGATGGCATTTGCTTTATTATAGCACGGGGCAAGGAAAAAGAACAGAGGTCGGCAAATCCGGCAACTTGCATTTTATAAAAAATATCGCTGCAAACAAGTCTGTTTGCAGCGATATCAATCGCATATGGGGGAACCACCGTATATGGCTGTTATGCGATCAGATGAACTTTTGTAGTAGGGAGATACCGGTCAACAGCGTCCCAATAGGTGACGGTGATCTTGCCGCCGGCCTTGCGAATGTTTTGCGCAACAATTTGTCCCACGAACACGGCATCGTTGCCGTTGAGAGTTACGTTGCCGTTTGGGGCAAATAAAATGCCGGTAAGGGTTGCTCCGCCGCCGTTTACCGTGATATCTCCGTTTCTGGACATGATGTAAAGGGGCGAATCGCCGCTGCTTTCCATAGATGCGCCGTTCAGGTCAATGGAGCCCTCTGCCACCAGCGTAATTGGAAAATCCGCATAGTAGGTGGAAGAACCGTTGCCAAGAAAGGTCAGACTTCCTGTGATATGGATGCAGAGCCCTTTGGTATACAGGGTTTGTGTGCTGCCGCCCAAGGCTTCAAACTGGTCCAGCGCCATCTGCACCAGTGCGGCAAACCCACCTTCGTTTTTCTTTATCGTGATGTCGCCGTCGAGCATGACATACCCCGGCATGCTGTTCATGGCCGTCTCAAAGGAAGAAAAGGAAGGCATATCCAGTGCAATGGAGTTTCCGTGCCAACCGTTGGCCGCCGGATTGACATCCCGTACTGCCGTGGCAACCGATCCGGGACTCAGAACGGCGTGCTGCATGTTGATATCACTGTTGGAGTGGATGTTTCCGTTGATCTGGATATTGTTGCCGGTCACCGAAATACCGGTGCCCGATTCTTCGATGCGCTGACCGGCAAACAATGCATAGGGACAGCCACCAAAAATGGTGATGGCTTCGGCGGTAGCCGATGCGCTGACCGTGCGGCTGCGGACACCGGTGAGCACCGAGGAAAACCCCATTTGCATTTCCCGTCGGAGGGTCACCGTCACGGTGTTCCGGACCGTTTGGACCTCCATGGACGTGTCAGCGGTTGTCGGATCAAAGCCGTTGATTGTGGCATAAGTGTTGGCGGTACTGTAAACAGAGTGATCGCTGCCTGATGCAAGATCTCCGGCGGCTGCCAGGGCCGAGGCATCGGCAGCGTTCTGCATGCTCTGTTTACAGGCGGCCATCATGCCAAAATCCATGGCCAGAGCGGTGAAGCCAAACAGAACCGTCAGGCTGAGTGCCACCAGAACAGGGATCGAGCCCTTTTCACTATTTCTTAATCGTCGAAATCCCATAAGAACACGTCCCCCGTATCCTGGGATCCATTGGATGTGTTGCGACTCGTGGATTGCGCTAAGGCTGCTTCCAGCTTGCACTTCAGATTTTCATTCATGGTCCGGATGTGGGTGATCTCTCGGTTGAGGGAAATATTTTGGTACATCTGCTCGGACAGCCGAAGGCTGAGGGCTTTGTTCTCGGCTTCCAGGCATTGATTCTGATCCCGGCGGTTCTCCAATTCTTCCCGACATTCGTTCAGCGCCTGGAAGAGGCGTTTTTCCTGCCGGATAACACTTTCCATCCGCTTTTCGGTGGTTTCCCGTTCCCGGGTCAGCATGGCAAGCTGAACCTGCATGGTTTCCGGCCGATCCACCAATGCTGCGGCATCGGTATCCTGTACCATAGACGGCTCTGCCGGAAGTACATCCCCGGTGTGAACCGGTGGCTGGGCCGCACGCTTGTCCAGTTCCTGCATCAGGCGTTCTGTTTCAGCCATATTGTTTTCCAATTGCGTACGAAGCTCGTCTCGCTCACATCTTATTTGCTGTGCTTCGTCCGTGCACTGCGCCAACTCTTCTCGAAGCTGATCCAACAGTGCGGCATCCGACTGAATCCGCGCAATGGCCTCGTCCATATCCTTTTCCAAACCGGCGGCTCGGTCCATCAAAGGCTTTGCATTTTCCAACGTATCTTCTGCAGCGGCGGTGCGCTCATTGGCTTCGGCTAGTTCCCGGGCCAGACGGTCTCTTTCAGCCTGAACCAACTGCAGCTCTTCCGAAAAGGCCAGCTGCATGTCATACTGCTGCCGCCGCATCATGGAAACATATTCCCGTACAGACTTACGGCTGTAACCGCCGAGGGTGGTTTTCAAGATGGTGTCCAGATTGGTTTCTTCTGTTTTTTCGCGGAGATTTTTGACAAGGTTATCACTCATAGCGCGGTACACTCCTTCCATTGGATCTGTATTCCGGGAGCCAGGGCTCGGGCGCTGCCCGCTTCCAGTTCCAGCACATGTTTGGCGTCGGGGAAAACGCCGCCCAAGCGCCAGGGTTTTACGGTCTCGATTGCCACCACCCGCATATCATCGTTCAGATAGATCACATCAATGGGGAACCGCATAAAGCAGCAGTGGATGGCGCTGCATTGTTTTAAAAGCAATCCTTCACCGGGTGCCAGCGCTTTGCGCAGCATCAGCCCCCGAAAACGGGTGAAGAAGCTGTCTGCGACAGCAACCTGACTTGCGATGGGTCCGGCATCCCAAGAAGCGGTATATTTTTTCATTGAAATACCTCCACGATAGTAATGAGAGAAGGGCCCAACAGAACGATGATCAGCACCGGAAAGATAAAGGCGATCATGGGGAGCAGAATTTTGGTAGAGACCTTTGCCGCTTTTTCCTGGACCCGGCTTCTGTGGGCACGGCGAATGGCATCAGCCTGGGTCTGCAGGACATTACGGATGGGAATGCCCAGATCACCGGCCTGGATCAGCGCGCCGGTGACCGAGGTCAGATCCTCCACATCACACCGTTCGCCCAGCAGAGCCAGGGCATCCTTGCGGGAGCGGCCCATGGTCATTTCCCGATAGGTGACGGTAAACTCGTCGATCAGCGGACCTTCCATACTGTTGATGATATGGAGCATTGCCCGCTCAAAACCCAGGCCTGCGGCTACGCTGACGCTGAGCAGGTCCAGCATGTCAGGAAGCTGTCGTTCCATCGCTGCCTTTCGCCGGGTAGCAACCGTGGAGCAGCCGTAGCGGAGCAGGGCATAGCCCGCAAACAAACCGGCGAGGGAATACAGAACGGTATTTGGGAGGGTTTCGTGGGTAACAAGGGCCAACGCCAGTCCCGCAAGACCGCCGCATATCATACAGATAACATGGATGACCATATATTCTTCCACCGATATGGCCCAGCCTGCCTGCATCAGGAGCTTTTTCTGCCGGTCCATGCCTGCGGGGGTCATACCTTGAATGGGGACGATCATGGAGATGATCTCCGTCAGCCGACGGAGCAAAGGCTTCAGTACCCGATCTGAAAAGGGACGGTTCATCTCTTCGTTCCGTAGCAGATCGGCACGGAAAAGGTTTTGACTCAAATCGTTCAGCCGGGATTGGATTTTATCTTTTTTCTGTGCTTTTGAGCCAAACAGCAGAACCAGGATGCAAAAGAGAAAGCTGCCTGCGCCCGCTGCGATCATTGTGCTTGCCATAGCGCAGTCTCCTTTCGCAGAAAATCAATACTTAATGTCAACAATGCGGTTGATGAGAATAAAGCCAATGACCTCCAGAAAAACAGAAGCAATGAGCAAAAGTTTTCCGATGGGGTGGTTTACAAAATCGGTCAGATAGGTTGGATTCAGGATCATCAAAAACAAAATAACAAAAACCGGCAGCAATCCGATGATGATGCCCGACATACGGCCCTGGGCAGAAAAGACCCGAACTTCTTCCCGAAGGCGAATGCGATCTGTGATGGTCTCGGAAATGGTGTCCAGAATCTCTGAAAGGTTGGCACCCACCTGAGCAGAGGTGATTACCGCCGAGATCAGAAGGTCAAAATCCTTGCTGTTTACCCGCTGGGACATATTGTTCAAAGCCTGTTCCAGAGTAGCGCCGTAGTTGATTTCCCGGACGACCCGACCAAACTCGGTGGAAACAGGTGGCTGCATTTCTTTGGAGATACTGTGCATTGCCTGTTGAAAGGAATAGCCGGAACGCATACAGTTGCTCATGATGGTCAACGACTCACCCAACTGCTTGTTAAAGAGCTGCTGCTGCTTGGAGCGGGAACGCTGCACCATAATGGGAGGAATGGCAAATCCTACCACACAAATGCCCAGTACAGCTACCAGATCCATATTCAGCATGATTCCCACAAGACCGGGCCCCAAAGTCAGAAAGACCCACAGGGCCACATATTCCTGAGCGCTGATATGGATGCCGGACAGGGCAAGGCTGTCCTCAAAACGCCGGCTGACCAGTTTGGGCTTTACTTTCACTTTGCGGCGCTTCTTTTTTTCGTTGAGCACAGCGTCGTGGATATATTCCAGCTCCACATTCTCCGCCAGCTGATTCAGCCGCTTTTTTACACGCTGCTTTGGGGTGTCGGTAAAGAGAATAAGAATGGTGCTGTACAGTACAAATGCCGCGCTGACGGCGATGACGATGATCAGCATAGTTTGCCTCCAATCAGGGATGGAACCATTCATCCCGCACGGCAATGCCGTTGTCAGCCATTTTCTCTACAAAACCGGGACGGATGCCGGTGGGGATAAAGCTGCCGCCGGTGCCGTCTGGGCCAAATCCGGTGGGGCGGTACACGAAAATATCCTGGAGGGTGATGATATCGCCCTCCATACCCACCACCTCGGAAATACTGGTGATCTTTCGGGAACCATCACGGAGGCGGGACTGCTGTACCACCACATCCAACGCCGAGGCAATTTGCTCCCGGATGGCTTTCACCGGCATGTCAAAGCCGGACATCAGTACCATGGTCTCCAGACGGGACATCAGATCTCTGGGGGAATTGGCATGGGCTGTGGTCAGAGAGCCGTCATGGCCGGTGTTCATGGCCTGTAGCATATCCAGCGTTTCGCCGGAACGAACTTCGCCTACCACAATGCGGTCGGGCCGCATACGCAGGGCATTGCGCACCAGATCACGGATGGTCACCGCACCGGAACCCTCTACGTTGGCGGGCTTGCTTTCCAGGGTGATGACGTGCTCCTGGCGGAGCTGCAGCTCGGCTGCATCTTCGATGGTCACGATGCGCTCATCCTCCGGGATGTAGGCCGAAAGCACGCTGAGCAGGGTAGTTTTACCACTGCCGGTACCGCCCGAAACCACGATATTCAGCCGGGCTTTTACACAGGCTTCCAAAAATGCCACCATCTGAGGGGAAACCGAACCGAAGCGGATGAGATCGGCCACGGTCAGGGGGGTGGCAGAGAACTTTCGAATGGTGATGGTAGGTCCCGACAGGGCGCAGGGTGGGATGATGGCGTTGACACGGGAGCCATCTGCCAGGCGGGCGTCAACCATGGGGCTGGCTTCGTCGATCCGTCGGCCTACTGAGGCGACGATCCGATTGATGACATTCATCACATGTAGATCATCCCGAAATTTCACGTTGGTCAGCCGGATTTTTCCGCGGGTTTCCACATAAACGCGGTCGGGACCGTTGACCATGATCTCGCTGATTTCCGGATCGGCCAGCAGCGCCTCCAGCGGACCCAATCCAACGATATCATTATAAAGCTCGCCAATCAGCTTTCCTCGTTCCGAGCGTGGAATGTTGCCGCCGCGGAGATTGATGACCGATTCGATGACCGAGCGGATATACTCTTTTTTCCCCGGATCATCGTCCCGGTGGTTTCCCGATTCCCGGTTTACCAGATCGATGACCTCGGCATGTACCTGCTGTTTCAGGTCTGCATATTCCTCGGCAGCCGGCGTTGCGCCGGCATACCGGTCCGCATTTCGTCCCGATGCCGGAGCGGGATGTGCGGGCATATTGGTTTTTTTCTGGCGCTCCAGCCGCTCCATCAGACTCATCTTTCATGCCTCCGGTTTATCAGAAATCAGGGGACATCCCGCAAATCAGCTGTGCTGCAGCCGGGAGCGGGATTTCTTTTCCGCCTTTTCTTTGGTTTTATATCGTTTCATCAGTGCCCGTCGTTCTCTGGGGGTCAGTTGCTGAATGTCAAAATGATCAGCTCCGGTGAGGATCTTTTCGGCAATGTCCCCGATCGCAAGACTAAGCTTTGCTTTGGGAGCGCTTTGGGTAAAGGGCTGCCCCTGGTTCAGGGCAGCGACGGCCACCAGATAGTCGCTGGGAATGCGGGCCAAAATGGGCGCGTCCACGATCCGCTGCACATCGGCCACCGTGATGGAACTGATCTCCACCGCCCGGTTGATAATGACCCGGATCTTTTTTTTCAACCCCAGGGATTCCAGGATGGACATGGCGATCTTGGAGTTTTTCAGTGTGGAAATGTCCAGGCCGGTGACCAGCAGAACCAGGGTGGATGCCTCCAGCGCCGCCAGTGTGGGATCGGAAAAATTGACGGCTGTGTCGATCACGATATAGTCATAATAGGAACGCAGTAACGCCAGCAGACTCTGGATCCGATCGCCCGAGACGGTTTCTGCATATTCCGGTGTTTTGGGCGCACAGAGAATATGGATGCCGCTGGAGTGGACGGTCATAAAGGCCCGAATCGAGTCAATGTTGTTGCTGAAGCTTTCCTGCATCAGATCGGAAATCGTTTCCTTGGGCTCTACATCCATGAAAATATGTACGTCACCAAATAAAAGGTCCAAATCCAGAATGGCAACCTTTTTTTTCTGCTTGGCAAGCATCAAAGCCAGGTTGGTGGCAATGGTGGTTTTCCCAAGACCGCCTTTTGCTCCGTAAACGGTAATGATTTTGCTGGTCCAGGTGGCGCGCTCATTGGTGTCCAACGCGGCGATCCGGTCATTTTCCGAATTGTACACCCTGTGGACAAAATCACAGAGCTCTTTGGCATTTTCGGGAAAGGGGGCAATGTTATGACAGCCTGCGGCATTGGCCACCTGGATGCTTTCCAGAGTCAACGGCTGCATCAGCAGGATCACAAAGGTGTGAGGCTTCCGCTGAACCACCCGCTCGGCAAGGCTGATGGCGTCGGTATCACTTTCGCCGGAGTTGATCAGCAGAATGTTGGGGCTGAGAAGGTCCACCTTTTCCAAAGCTTCATCGGAGCTTGCCACTTCGGCAAGGATCTCCAGCTCCGGATCGGTGTGGAGAAACTCCCGCAGACTACGGCAAACGCTTGCCTGCTTGCTGACAAGGATCAGATTGATCATATCATCACTCTCCTGCGCTTTCGGCGTAGACGGTTTCCTGGTTCACAAGGTCCAGCTCCAGGATCTCTTCGTCCAGAGGAGACCGCAACAGTAACCGGAGATTGCCCCACCAGGCTGCGGCGTTGATGTTCATTGCCTCCTGGGGGGTCACCTCCAGGGTCACGGAAGTATATTCCTCTGCGCCGTTCTTGCCCATGACGCTGCCCACTGCCAGAAGAGAAATGTTCTGGGCCAACAGCTGGGTGGTGGGAACCTGGACCACATTTAGCTGTGTTTCGTCCAGCAGATCTGGCTTGACTTCCTGGTGCGAGTAGTTTAACAGGATATCCACCCGGTTGCCGGGTTTCAGAAAGTTGACAAGGCCGGTGTCCTTGTCAATATAGATGGTGATGGCACGCATGCCGGGGTTTAGGGTGTACGCCAGTGTTTTCTTGTCAGAATCGGCTTCACCCACTCGGACAAGCCGGTTTTTGGTGATTTGTTCACCGGCATACAGGTCACTGGTCATGACCATGCCAACGACATTTTGGGGATCCAGTATATAGTTTTCCAGAAGACTGTCGTCGGCAATGGACCGCAAGGTCACCATTTCCGTCGTGATCTGGGTGTTTTCGGGGATGTCAACGGCGGCCACCACCACCGTGGTGTGGGGAGCCTCCTGGGGTGTTTTGATTTCCTGCAGGAACTGATACAGCCCTAGACCCACGATGAGCGCGGCAAACAGGGCAGCCAGCTTTAGCTTTTTCATGTGATCTCCCTCCGGAGCACAAATGTATGGTGTGTTTAGAAATAGGTGCGGCAAGTACTAATTTTCCAGCCGCATGGTGCAGGAGGCGTGAAGCTCCAGCGTTTGCTTTCCGAGAATGGTTGAGGTGAATCCGGTGAGGATTCGGGGCGTTGCGGTTACCGATGCGGTGATTTGCTGTGCAACCGGGTCGGATACCACAGCCACCGCACTGTTAACGCCTACCATATTGGTGATCATGCGGTTTTCTGCGGTCTCTTTCCAGTCTGTGGTGGGGTCATAGTGGATCACGGCATAGCGGGCGCCCTCGCGGGCAGCGTTGTTCAGGGTGATCTGGTTGTAGTACAGCCAGCCAAAGTCGATGATTCCGCAAAGGAGCGCCAGCAGAAGGGGAAGTACCAGCGCAAACTCAACAATGGCCTGCCCTTTTTCCGAGCGGACGAATCGTTTCAACATGCTGCAGCTCCTTTCTTTGATGGGGGAAAGCGGGGCGAGAAAGCTCGCCCCGCTTTGAGTGATTGGGAATCCTGGCGGGGTTTGGATATTAGCCGGCAGGAGTGGTTGCTTTGTTGAGCTCGGTGGTTGCGTTGGTGAAGATGCTGGTGACTGCGGGGCCCAGCAACTTCAGAGCAGCAATAACTGCGATGGCAATCAGTGCGATGATCAGGCCGTATTCTACCATGCCCTGTCCGCTTTCGTCCTTGAAGAAGTTTTTCATATTTGTTTCCTCCTAAAAAAATTTTTTCAATAATCGAATGTATATGGATGCCGTTCTTTCGGCAGGTTTACAAGGGAAGGTAGGGGAGTGCACAAGCAATCATCATACCTGCGGCGATAAAGGGTCCCATGGGAATATTGGTTTTCAGAAAAGCCAGCAGCGGCATTTTTCGTTGAAACACACAGTATGCCAGCATCAGAAGCCCCATAAAGAAAATGGCCAGAAGGGAATCGCCAAATCCCAGCAAAAAGCCCATAGCCGCAGCAAGCTTGATGTCGCCAGCACCTATCCGCTTGCCCATGAGGCTGGGCGCGGAAAAGACCAGGAAACAGAAGGCCATACCGCCCAGCGCCGAAAGAACATCAAAGGATGGGGCGCTCGGCAGATGCAGAAGTGCTGCTGCAATGAGCACGATCTTCAGCCCCAATACTGTCAAAACCGTAGGGTTGGGAATAATGCTGCACAACCAGTCCGAAACCGCAACGGCCATACCCACGGTGAATACCGCCAACAGAAACAGCAGCGGAAGCCAGCGGCCGGTACAAAAGCCGATACCGCCGCCGCAAATACCTGCTGCAATGATCAGAATGCGCTGTATGGTGGGGGAGAGCCATTCCTCCCGCTTGCGGGCCCGGAGCATTCGGTATGCCCAGAAAAGCGCACCGCAGCCACATCCCGTTCCCAGTACGGCGCCTAACAGAATCCAGATTGCAGTATGCAAAACAGATGCCTCCAATACGAAAAAATGCTGTCCAAACTCATTTTGGACAGCACACAAAGGGACCCGGAAAAACATTCAAAACAAAAACGTTTGAATGGGTCGACAAAAATCCGGAACGCCGGATACGGTAACTGGCTGCCATTTTACAGGCCCTGTAGCTTTGCGTCACACCCTTTCGGGTGCTTTGCCAAAATGAGTATTCAGTTGTAAGAACAGACAAAACCGCGGCGACAACAAAAATGCCGCCCAAAATCCATTTGGGCGGCACACAAAAACAACACCAACAGACATCAAAAGGACAGTATCCTCCTGATGGCATAAAATGATCCGGAACGCCGGATGCGGTAACTGGCTGCCATTTTACAGGCCCTGTAGCTTTGCGTCACACCCTTTCGGATGTTTTGCCCAAATATTTTTCAGTTTTGAAAGTTTCTTTGTTAAAATAAAAGCACACTTTTTTCAATTTGTCAATGGGTATTTCGCAAAAACTTTAAAATAGCGTTTTATACATACCGATTCGGTTGAAAATGTAAGATAGTAAACTGTCAACCATATGCATTAGACAATCGTGCATAGAACAGGTAATTTGTGCAGGAAAGGACACCTATGCTTTGAGTCTATTGATAGCGTTAAAGTTAATGACCGCGATGTTGCTACGCGTGATTATCAGTGCACAGCTGCTGTCAATCAGAAGGGCGCCACTTGGACGCTGACCATTTCCGACATTAAGAAATCTGACAACAACCTTGCAGATGGTGCTACAGTTACTGTGACCTATAATGCCTACTTGAATGAGGATGCAGTTATTGGAAACGTGGATGAAAACACCGTTTAGCTGCAGTATTCCAACAATCCCAATGTTGGTGGTAGAAGTGGGCAAGGTAAGACCTCTCCCGACATGGTTTGGGTGTTCACCTATCAAGTCAATGTGACTAAGGTTGACGGTCTGGATAATACTAAAGTTTAGAAAGATGGGGAATTCAAACTGAAGAATGCAGAAGGCAAGTGGCTGGTTGTTAATGACAACGACAAAGTTAAATAATGGGTTGATAATGAGACTCAAGTCTGAACACGAAATGCGATTTTTCCAACGATTTGTTCGGTGGCAACACAGCCCACAACAGAATGTCTGGAATCCACCGATGTAGCGCGATGGTCGCCCATGACGAAAACCTTTTCGTCCGGCACCTGATAAGGAAACTCCTAATCTGCTTCGCCAAATGCTTTTTCGGAAAGATACGGCTCCACCAATACAGTGCCGTTTACATATACGGTACCGTCTTCCAGAATGTTTACCCAATCTCCCGGTTTGGCGATGACGCGTTTGACCAGAATTTTATTATTGTAGTAGAAGGCGATAATATCTCCCAACTCCATATCAGATGCCTTTAAGGAAATTACGATTTCGCCATCCTGCAGTGTTGGTGTCATGGAGTTTCCGTAGATCTGAAGTACCGGCATCCACAAGGTTGCAACCAGAACCGCAATTGCAGCAACCGTGATCAGACTGTAAATGGTGCTTCTGAGGATAACCTTATAGCGCTACTTGTATTTCACGCGGGCCAGCTCCGTTTCCAGCTGCTCCACAGACAGTTTTTCGTCAATCATTTTCTTCTTCATACATTTCTTCCTGTATGTTGTTCGATTTTCTCAAAGTATGCTGAAACATTTGAATATGTGTATTATAACATATTCCAGAATAAAAACAATGTGCCACGGACCAAGATGTATGATTTGTTTTGGCTTCGTCAGAAGTCATGGAACCATGCAGAACACGATTTTTCACTGCGCTGAGTATTCACGGCCATCATCCACCCTTTTATGGCGAGCGACTGCAGTTTATCCTGCCCCGTGCGCTGCTGCTTCTGGTATCCTTTGTGATCAAACCCTAAAACCGAAAAACGGCTCCTTTCCTTGCGGGAGGGAGCCGTTTATGGTATTCTGGGTACAAAGAGGAGGGATGTTCTGTGAAATGTGAAGAAAAACAGTTTTTTATTGAAAAACTGGGCTATATGAAGGTGTGGGTCTGGTCACCCGAACAAACCCAGGGCGAGCTTCCCTGTATCCTGTTCCTCCATGGTGCGGGAGAGCGTGGTGCCGATTTTGATACCCTGTGCATGCAGGGTCTGCCCAAATATCTGGCCGCCGGCATGGAGCTTTCCGGGGTGGTGGTCTGTCCCCAGTGTCCCCAGGGTTATGTGTGGGACAATCTGGTGCTCTATCTGGACGAGATCCTTGCGGACGTTCTGAGCCGTTATCCGGTAGATAAAGCAAAGGTCTCCCTCACCGGCCTGAGCATGGGTGGCTTCGGCACCTGGAGCTATGCCATCACCCGGCCCAAAGCCTTTTTCCGGTTGGCGCCCATCTGCGGCGGCGGTATGAACTGGCGTGCATCGGCCCTGAAGAACATCCCGGTGTGGGCCTTCCACGGACAGGCCGACGACGATGTACCCCGTGTCTATTCCGAAGTGATGGTGGATGCCGTCAACGAGCAGGGCGGCGACGCCGTGCTGACCCAGTTCCCCGGTGTGGGGCACAATTCCTGGGATCCGGCCTATCTGAACACCGATCTGATCCCCTGGCTGCTGGGCGCGGATGTGGAGCGCAAAGGCAGCTGAACGCAGACGCCTTTCTCACGAGGCCGTCGGCGACTCAGCCTGGAGGGATCCCAGGGCCGTATGTATATGCTCCAGCCGCCTATCCCAGATCTCCGATACGCTTTCCCGGGGCGTCAGCCCATAAAGTTCGGTCAGCCGACGGCTCAGGTGCCGGGTAAAGGTGGCTGCACCACGGGCGTTAAAATGCAGCCGGTCATACCAGTCGGTGTCATGATCCAGCCCCATAGTGTCCCAATCAGCATTGAAATCCACCAACGAAAGACCCATTTCCGCAAGATCCTGCTGCAGGGTAGCCATCGCATCAGCCGGGATCCGTCCACCGGAAGGCGCCACATAGAGCATCAGCTCCGCACCGTTTTCCGAACACAGCGTTTGCAGATGTTCCAGATAACTTACGTTGCGACGGTAGTTGTCACTGTCTGCCGTATAGCTCTGATCTCCCACATAGGGCGGGGGACATACATCGGTCAAAAGGGTGTAACCGGCGGTGAGGGAACGGGGCTTTTCCAGGTGATGAAGCAGATCTCCCCGGCTCACATCCTGCCAGCGATAGTGATAATTGTAGAGCGGGAACAGCAGCCCGAAGCGCTGTTCGGATTCCGCTGCGGCAAAGGTGGCCTCCAGACGGCTGATGCCAAAGGGCATATAGCCCACGTTGGCCTTGCTGTAATTGGTGTATTGGGGATAAAACATACCGGTAACTTCCTGCACCACCAGGCGGGGCTTTTGGGTGCGGAAACATTCTTTGGCATAGTAGTAGCTGGTGGGGATGGTCTGCTCCGGGCCGGCCATGACATAGGAGGTCAGCCCGGTCTCCTCCCACAAAACCGCGGGGATCACGTCGCAGTAAACCAGAGAACTGCCGAAAAACAGGATATCGTGGCTGTTGGGCTCTTCCTGCAAAAATGCCTCCCAGTCGCTGCCGTAAACGGTCCGCACCGGCATCAGCAGCTGACCCAGCTTCCAGGAAACGGTGAAAAATAGCACAGCCGCCAGCAAAAAGGCGGTAAATTCCCGAATGTGTTTTTTCATAGCGTCACCTTAAAAGTCAAAGTAGAGGAAGTCTTTGGTGTTGAAGCCTTCTCCGTACACGCCGAAGAGGGCGATCACCAGCAGCAGTGCTGCAAGAGTGAACCAATAGCCGAAAGAGGTTTTTTCCAGCGCCGGCAACCCTTTGCCCCGGGAGATGCGAACATCCTCCGCAAAGCAGGGGAGCAGCAGCGCCGCCGTCAGGCACAGCTTGCGGCGGGGCAGCAGCGTAAAGACCGAGGCCCAGCCCACGCCGTCCCGCAGGACCAGCAGACAGCGCTTCATCACATAGATGGCCTGATCGAAAGAGGTGGCGCGGAAGAAAATCCAGGCCACTGTCAGCAGGGCAAAGGTGCAGGCATAGCGGAGGAGGAGGAGCAGCGTGCTGTCCTCCGAAAGACGCACCGCGCGGCGGAGCTTTTCCCGGATCCCTTCGGTAAAGGCGCCAACTGCCTGGTACAGGCCGTTGAGCAAGCCCCAGATGACAAATGTCCAGGCCGCGCCGTGCCACAGACCGCTGACCGCAAAGACGATGATGACATTGACCTGGGTACGGACAAAGGAAATCCGGCTGCCGCCCAGGGGGAAATAGAGGTATTCCCGGAACCAGGAGGTGAGGGAGATGTGCCATTTTTTCCAGAAATCCTTGACAGAGGCGGACAGGTAAGGGGCACGGAAGTTTTCCAAAACGGTGAAGCCCAGCATCTGAGCCGAGCCGATGGCCATATCGGAATAAGCAGAAAAGTCATAATAGATCTGCAGGGAATAGCAGCAAACGGCGATCAGCAGCGCGCCGCTGGAAATCCCTGCCGGATCGGCGTAGGCCGTGTCCACCACGGTGCCCAGCAGATCGGCCACGGCCATCTTTTTGGCAGCGCCCCAGACAAACCGGAGCAGGCCCCGGCGGAAGTTGAGGGCATCAAAGGCGGGCATTTGCCGCACCTGGGGGAGAAACTCCCGGGCCCGACCGATGGGACCGGCCAGCAGGCAGGGGAAGAATGCCACAAAAAGGGCGTAATCCACAAAGCGCCGTTCGGCAGCCAGTTTCCCACGATACACGTCAAACAGATATCCGGAAACGGCGAAGCTGAAGAAGGAGATGCCCACCGGAAGGGCCAAGGAAAACGCCTCAAACCGGATACCTGCCAGCGGCAGCACTGTGGCACAGAAAAAGTTCAGATATTTGAACAGGAACAGCACGCCCAGGGTGTAGACCACGCCCAGCGCCACCCAGAGCTTCCGCTTTCCCAGCAGTTGTTTTTCACAGGCAAGGCCGCAGAAAAAAGTGACCGCTGTTCCTGCCAACAGCAAAAGAACAAACGCCGGGCCGGCGAACATATAGAAGATCCAGCAGGCCAGCAGCAGCCAATGCTTTTGGATCTTTTGTGGAAGCAGATACCGTCCTGCTGCCGCCACGGCAAAAAACAGTATAAACTTGAGTGTGGTAAAGCTCATATCCACGCTCCCTTTCCGGATTACATACATAATCATTATAAAACAGTAAAAAGCCTGTTGCAACAGGCTTTTTTGCTGCGTGGGGGCATTTGCGGTACCATACAAAAAGCCTTGAAAACACAAGGCTTTCAAGGCTTCTGTTGGCGGGAAAAGCGGGATCAAACCGCTTGTTCTTCGTGTTGCTCCATCACAACGGTACAGCTGGAGATCCCGTAATAGGAAAAAGCATCCAGCGCCTGGGGGCTGATCCGTTCTCCGCAAATCACCACAGGCACTGCCGGGGGACAGCCAACCGACGGGCTGGCCAGGATGCGGCCCACACACTGCTCCACGGGCAGGGTTTCGCAGGCGGCAAGCATGGCTTCCCGGGGGGACAGCACCCGTTCACAGCGGCAGAACGCCGGGGTGAGATCGGGCAACGCAGGCTTCCGGGGAATGGCCAGCAGACAATCTGCCAGCCGGCCCAGGCCGTCTGCAGTGGTTTCGGGGGTCACCATCAAAACCAGGTAGTCCCGGTCGCAGAACTCGCAGTACAGACCCTGTTGGGTAAGCAACGCCGCAAGTTCGGTGCCCAGGTAACCGTAGGGCCGTGCTTCCAGCGTCAGCTTCAGCGGCTCGTCACCCAACAGGGAAAAGCCCTCTGCGCGCAGCCGGGCTTTCAGCGCCTGTACATGGGAAAGAAACGCCGCCAGCCGTGCCGGATACCCGGCCGACAGATAGCCGTTTACCGCGTCCAGCGATTGCAGGATCAGATAGGACGGGCTGGTGGAGGCAAACAGCGCCAAGGCGTTTTTTGCCTGTTTCACAAAGAAGTCGGGCGCGCGGCGGGCGATATGCAGATAAGCCCCTCCGGTGACGGCGGGAAGTGTTTTATGGGCCGAATCACAGCACAGATCGGCGCCCAGATCCATGGGGTGCCGGGAAGGCTGCAGGAACTTGAGATAGGCGCCGTGGGCGTTGTCCACCAGCAGCAGCACGCCGTGGCGGTGGCAAACCTCTGCCAGCGCGGCCAGATCGGCAACATTGCCCAGATAGTCGGGCGAGGTGATATACACCGCCGTGGGCGGCGCACTTTCGGTCAGCAGCCGCTCCAGGTGGTCGGCATCCACCGGGCAGGAGAGGTAAGAGGCCTCGCCTTCGGGATAGAGCCACTGCAGGTCAAAATCCAGCAGCGCCGCCGCGCTGAGGAAGGTCTTATGGGCGTTGCGCCCGGCCAGGATCCGGGGGCGGGTACCCTTGCTCCGGGCGTACTGGCACACCAACTGCAGCATGGCGCGGATGCACAGGGAGGAGCCTTCGGTGGAATAGAAGGTGTGGGCACCGAACAGGGAAGAGGCGTTTTCTTCGCTTTCCCGCAGGATGCCGTCTGCCTCGAACAGGCTGTCCGCGCCGTCGATCTCGGTGAGATCCAGCGGCTCAAAGCCGGTCAGCGGCACACCCTTATGTCCGGGCATGTGCAGCCGCAGGGCATCGCTTTGGGCGTAGCTGCGGCAAAAATCACAAACGGGTGTGTTCATCATTTTCCACGAACGGCGCGGGCGATCGCCACCATAATGGCGCATTCCATACGCTTGCGGAACAGCTTGCAGCCGTATTCATACACGCCGGTCACCGAGCCGGTGGAGTGGTAGGCGTTGGCAGCGCAGCCGCCGGAGCAGTACAGACGGGCCCAGCAATCCCGGCACTCGGGGTGGGCGTAGACATTGCAGTTGGCAAACTCCTGCTGGATGGTGTGGTTGGTGACGCCCTCCCAGATGTCGCCCAGGCGGAACTTCTCCTCGCCTACGAACTGGTGACAGGGATACAGATCGCCCCAGGGGGTGACCGCCATATATTCGGTACCGCTGCCGCAGCCCGAGATGCGCTTGTAGATGCAGGGGCCGCCGGTCAGGTCGATCATGTAATGGTAGAAGGTAAAGGGCTTGCCCTCTTCATCCCGCTGCAGCATGAGCTCGGCCAGCTTTTCGTACTGCTCCATGACCACGGGCAGATCCTCTTCGGTGAGAGCGGAAGGGTCGCCGTCGGCGCAGACCACCGGCTCCATGCTCAGCTCGGAAAAGCCCAGATCCAGCATCTGCTCAATATCCTTGAGAAAATCCGGGTTGCGGTGGGTGAAGGTGCCGCGCATATAGTAGCCCTTGCCTTCGCGGGCTTCCACAAACTTCTGGAACTTGGGCACGATGGTTTCCCAGCTGCCCTTGCCGTTGTAATCCACGCGGAAACGGTCGTGGATCTCCTTGCGGCCGTCCAGAGACAGCACCACGTTGTGGCACTCCTTGTTGGCAAACTCGATGACATCGTCATCCACCAGCATGCCGTTGGTGGTCAGGGTGAAGCGGAAGTTCTTGCCCTTCTCCTGCTCGATGGAGCGGGCATAAGCCACCAGATCCTTCACCACCTGGAAGTTCATCAGCGGCTCGCCGCCGAAGAAGTCCACTTCCAGATTGCGGCGGGAACCGGAGTTCTCCACCAGAAAGTCCAGGGCGCGCTTGCCCACCTCAAAGGACATGACGGCCCGGTCGCCGTGATACTTGCCCTGGCTGGCAAAGCAGTAGGAACAGTTGAGGTTGCAGGTGTGGGCCACGTGCAGGCACAGGGCCTTGACCACGCCGGCGGTTTTCTCCTTCAGCGTTCCCGCCATGGGGGCAAAGGTGTCGGGGGCAAACAGCTTGCCCTTGTCCTTCAGTGCCTGCACCTGCTGATAGCACTCTTCCAGATCGGCAGCGGAGATGTCCGCCCGATCTTTATATTTTTCGGCCATTTGGGCCAGAATGGCCTCCTTGGTTTCGGTTTCAAACAGGCCGATGATGTCATAGGCCACGCTGTCCACCACGTGGACAGAGCCGGAACAGACGTCCAGCACAATGTTGAAGCCGCCAAGCTGATACTGATGAATCATAGCGTTTCTCTCCTTGCATGAAAAAATGCCGCCAGCGGCGGCATTTTAACAGTTCCAGTTACTTATTTTCGCACTGCTGATTGGCAATGCCGCAGCTGGTCTTGCAGGCAGACTGGCAAGAAGTCTGGCACTCACCGCAGCCGCCGTTCTTTGCGCTTTCGCACAGATTGCGGGTTTCAATAGTCAGAATGTGTTCCATGATGGTACCTCCATAAAAAGACTATTCAAAATATAACACAACATGGTTGCAAAGTCAACAAAAGGGGAAATACTTTTGTTGTTATATATGTTTGCTGGTTATGCTGATTTGCATTGACCCTTGCAATTTGCCGTGCTATAGTGGGCGTAGTTATTCTCTTCCCATGGCGCTTTGATGCAGTGGCGCCGGAGAAAGCCCGATGGGAAAAGCCCTCAATCCACAGACCGTCAGGGAGATTATCGGCGAAAAACAGATGTGATGATGAGGAATCCTTATGACAAATAACATTATCATCGGCAATATCATTTCCTTTGTGGCGGCAGTCTTGCTGGGGCTGAGCTGTTGGTGTAAAAATCCCAAGCGGGTTTTTGTCTATCAGTTTATTGAAAATCTGTTTCTGAGCCTGTCGTCCATCGTGTTCGGCTCCTATTCGGCGGCGGTTTCCACGCTGCTGTCCACCGCAAAAAGCCTTGTGATCGTGAAGGGCCGTTACACCAAAAAGACCATGCTTTTCTTTGCGGTCACCATCGCTGTGCTGGGCGTCCTCACTAATACCAAGAGATTTATCGGACTGCTCCCCGTGATTGCCACCGTGCAGTTTACCTATTGCAACTACAGACTCACCGACATCAAGGGCATCAAATGGACCTTTATCATCAATCTTCTGATCTGGGATGTTTATGCCTTTTGGATCAAGGATTTTTCCTCGGGAATCGCGTGGGCCATCACCCTGGTCGTTACCGTCGTGTCCCTGCTGACCATCAAGGCCAAGGAAGCTGCCGAAGGGCAGACTCAATCATAACACTGTCCCGGGCTGCCGCCTGGCGGATGCCAGTCTGAACAATTTGAAAAAGCTGTGTTGTATAAAGAACAGAAAAAAACACCCGCAGGTTTTTGCCTGCGGGTGTTTGTGATTTACGGAGCTTCGGTGATCTGACGGTAGATCTCGGGGGAATTGACGTTGAGAAACAGCTTGTCCGGCAGGATCTTCGCATCCTGCAGTCCTTTCCAATTCAGGGAATACAGAAAGGACATCACCCGCAGTTCTCCGCCTTTGAGGCGGGTCTCCAATGCGGGAAGGACCGACCTGCGGTAGATGCCGCAGAGGGGGTGGATCCGTCCGGTGCTGTCTACACACACCAGCGCGTCAACGTCCTCCGGCATGTGGTCCAGCAGATAGTCTGCGGCCTGTTCTGTAAAAAAGGGCAGATCGCAGGGAAGGACAAGCAGTGCCTCACTGTCTACGGCGCAAAAGGCTGCATGCAGTCCTGCCAGCGGACCCATGCCGGGGTAAAGGTCGGCCGTACATTCTACCGAAAGGCCTTCGGCCAGCGTGGGATCTCCGGTGGACAACAGCACCCGTTCAAACCCCGAAAGCTGCCGGAGGATCCGGGCCAGCATGGTCTCTCCATTGATTTCCAGCAGCGCTTTGCAGGTGCCCATGCGGCGGGATGCGCCGCCGGCCAGAATCACCGGCGTACAGCGGTCTTTTGTGAGCGGCATATGCCAACCTCCTTCCTGATACTTATTATGTTGGAAGAAATCGCCACTTGTCAACGATTATTTTGGTGATATCCCTGATTTTCCTTATGAATTATGGTGGAAACAACAATAAAGATATTGAACAAAATTTAAATTTAGAGTATAATATACAAAAAATTGATAAATATATCAAATTTAATGGTCGGTCAACGGTCAAGAGAAAGGAATGATGATCTCGTGAACAGTATTTTACTGGCTGACAGCAAGAGCTCAGACGTAAAAATCAAGTATTTTTTGTCGAAGTTCTCTGATAAGGTCCGGATCTATCCCCCGGGCTCCTGCCCTGTCACTGTTCAGCTTTCCCTGCTGCAGGCTGCAAAGAGTCAGACCTGCGGAAAGTGTGTCCCCTGCCGTGACGGTCTGCGTCAGATCGAAACCATGCTGGTAAAGATCCTTACCGGCAAAGCAACGGTTGAAATCCTGGATCAGATGAAAGCGCTGGCGGAAATGATTCGCGACAGCGCCGATTGTGCCATCGGTTATCAGGCTGCCGATGAGGTCCTGCAAGGTCTTCAGGCGTTCCACGATGAGTACATTGGTTACATCGAGAGCGGTGAGTGCTATGGTACCAGCGGACAGAAGATCCCCTGCGTGTCCATGTGTCCCGCACATGTGGATATCCCCGGCTACATCGCCCACGTGGCTGACGGTAATTACGACAAGGCGATCAACCTGATCCGTCGTGACAATCCGCTGCCCACCGCCTGCGCCATGATTTGTGAGCATCCCTGTGAGGATCGCTGCCGCCGCACCCTGATTGATGCTCCGCTGAACATCCGCGGCGTCAAAAAGTATGCAGTGGATCAGATCTCGGCCGATAAGGTGGAGGTACCCAAGCCCAATCCTCTCACCGGCAAGAAGGTCGCCATCATCGGCGGCGGCCCCTGCGGTATGACTGCTGCCTATTTCCTCAGCCTCATGGGCCACAAGGTCACCGTTTATGAGGCCAAGGAGCGTCTGGGCGGTATGCTGATGTACGGCATCCCCAACTACCGTCTGCCCAAGGAGCGTATGGACGAGGACTTCCGCGCCATCCTGTCCACCGGCAATATCAAAGTGAAGTACAACACCGTTGTTGGTAAGGATATCTCCATCCGTAAGGTTCGTGAGAGCCATGATGCCATGTTTGTCGCCATCGGCGCACAGGTGGGTAAGAAGCTGCACATCGACGGCATCGACGCCGACGGCGTGTTTTCTGCCGTGGAGATGCTGGATCATATCGGTCACGGCGAGCGTCCCGATTACGAAGGTAAGATCATCGCCGTCATTGGCGGCGGTAACGTGGCTATGGACGCTGCCCGAAGCGCTGTCCGCTGCGGCGCCAAGGAGGTCCACGTGATCTACCGTCGCCGTCAGGAGGATATGACCGCTCTGGCCTCCGAGATCGAAGCCGCCGTAGCAGAGGGTATCGAACTGCATCTGCTGCAGGCTCCCCTCCGCGTGGAAGTGGACGAAAACAACAAGTGTACCGCTGTCTGGGTCAAGCCTCAGATGACCGGTCCCTATAAGGAAGGCCGTCCCACACCTCTGGACAACCCCTCCAAGCCCGAAATGCGCGTGGCCTGTGACGTGGTGCTCAACGCCGTTGGTCAGGACGTGGTCAGCAAGCCCTTTGAAGAGGCCGGAATTCCTGCCAAGCGCAACATTTTCGTTGCCGGCCGCGATACCCATGTGGAAAATATGCCCGGTATCTTCGTTGGCGGCGACTGTGCCACCGGCCCTGCCACCGCCATCCGCGCCATCGCCGGCGGCAAGGTGGCGGCCTATGCCATCGACGAATATCTGGGGTATCACCACACCCTGCAGTGTGATTTGGGCGAACCCACGCTGTTACATAACAACCGGGTCCCTACCGGCCGCGTGAATATCCAGGAGCGTTCTTCCCACGAGCGCAAGCAGGATTTTGAACACGTGGAATATCCCATCACCGTGGAGGAAGCGGTGCAGGAGTGCAGAAGATGTCTGCGCTGCGATAAATTCGGATGCGGCGTGCTGGAAGGCGCCGCTGAATAAAGGGGGAGAAAGAATCATGCGATTGACGATCGACGGAAAAGTCGTAAAAGCAACGGAAGGAATGACCGTACTCCAGGCGGCCAGAGAGGCCGGGATCCAGATCCCGACTCTGTGCTATCTGGAGGGCGTCAGCGATATCGGTTCCTGCCGTCTTTGTCTGGTGGAGATCAAGGGCATGGACATCATGGTCACTGCCTGTAACACCGAGGCAAAGGAAGGCATGGTCGTCAGTACCTGCTCTGAGCGGGTCATGAAGGCCAGAAAGACCGTTTTGGAGCTGCTGCTCAGTGAGCACGCCGGCGACTGCTTCAGCTGCGAGGGTAACGGAACCTGCCAGCTGCAGATGTACTGCAACGATTACGGCGTGGAGATCACGCCCTATGCCGAGGGCCGTCAGGTCCTGGGCCGCAAGAAGGTGGACGATCACCCCTTCCTGAGCTATGACCCCAACAAGTGTATCCACTGTCAGCGCTGCGTTATGACCTGCGCCCATGTCACCGGACGTAAGGCCATCACTATGGGCAACGCTGGCGGTTACACACTGATCCACGCTCCCTTCGGTGCCGACTGGAAAGAGAATCTCTGCGAATCCTGTGGTAACTGTGCCCAGGCTTGTCCCACCGGCGCACTGGTGGAAAAGCGTAAGCGGGAGTACCGTCCCTGGCAGACCGAGCGCGTGCGCACTACCTGCCCCCATTGCGCAGTTGGCTGTCAGATGGATCTGATCATCAAAAACGGAAAGATCGTGGACTGCGAGGGCGCAGACGGCCCCTCCAACCACAATCTGCTGTGCGTGAAGGGCCGCAGCGGCTCCTTCGACTTCGTGGATCATCCGGATCGTATCCGGCATCCGCTGGTCAAAAACTGGAAGACCGGACAGTTCGAGCAGGTCAGCTGGGACGAAGCCCTGTCTCTGGTTGCAGAAAAGTTTACTGCGATTCGTGATTCTTACGGAGGGGAGGCGCTTGCCGGTTTTGCATGTTCCCGTGCTTGTAACGAGGACGTGTATATGCTGCAGAAGATGGTTCGCACTGCGTTCCACAGCAACAATACCGACAACTGCGCCCGGGTCTGACA